>CAIZHL010000349.1 GCA_903932755.1 uncultured beta proteobacterium | reverse complement strand
GATCTGTTCTGGATTCCGGCGTGCGCCGGAATGACGATGCCAGGGAGCGGCGCCGTGCGTAGCGCCGACGTCCTGCGTTTTGCCCGCGACGCGGCGACCGGTTACCCGCTGCGCACTTCGCTGTCGGTGCTGGCGATGGCCATCGGCGTTGCCGCCGTGGTGGTGCTGACGGCCCTCGGCGACGGCGCGCGGCGCTACGTGATCGAGCAGTTCTCGGCGCTGGGCAGCAACCTCGTGATCGTCCTCCCCGGGCGCTCGGCCACCGGCGGCTTCAGCCCGGCCAACGCGGTCACCACCACGCCGCGCGACCTGAGCGTGGATGATGCCTTCGCCTTGAGCCGCCTGCCTTCGGTGCGGCGCGTGGCGCCGCTGGCGGCGGGCAATTCGGAGATCAATGCCAACGGCCGGCTGCGCGAAGTCGTGGTCGCCGGCACCGCCTCGACCTATCTCGACATCCGCAGCTTCAAGATGGCGCAGGGAAGCTTCCTGCCCGAGGGCGACTGGAATCGCGGTGCGCCGGTGGCCGTGATCGGCGCCAAGATCAAGGAGGAGATTTTCGGCGCAGCGCCCGCCGTGGGCGAACTGATCCGCCTCGGCGACCGGCGCCTGCGCATCATCGGCGTGCTGAAGTCGGTCGGGCAGGGCCTGGGCATGAACACCGACGAGGTGGTCTTCGTGCCGGTCAGCGTGGCGCAGAACATGTTCAATTCCAACACCCTGTTCCGCGTCCTGATCGAGGCCAGGAGCCGCGGCGAGATCGAGGTCGTGAAGCAGGAGGTGACGGCCGTGCTCAAGTCCCGCCACGGCGACGAGGAAGACGTCACGGTGATCACCCAGGATGCCGTGCTCGCCACCTTCGACAAGCTGCTGCGCGCGCTGACCGCTGCGGTGGCCGGCATTGCCGCGATCAGCCTGGCGGTGGCCGGCATCCTGGTGATGAACGTGATGCTGGTGGCGGTGACCCAGCGCACCGCCGAGATCGGCCTGCTCATGGCGCTGGGCGCGCGCGGCGCGACGATCCGCGATGCCTTCATGGCCGAGGCGGCGATGCTGTCGCTGGTGGGCGCCTTCACCGGTTACGGCCTCGGCCTGTTTGGCGCCTTCGTCCTGCGCCAGTTGTACCCGGTATTCCCTGCCTATCCGCCGGACTGGGCGGTGATCGCGGCGCTGGCCACGGCGCTGACTACCGGCCTCCTGTTCGGCATCATGCCGGCGCGGCGCGCAGCGCGGCTGGATCCGGTGCAGGCATTGATGAAGCATTAGCCATGACTACCCATCCCCCAACCCCTTCCCCGCGGGAAGGGGTGACCATGGTTCAGCCGCTGGGCGGCTTCCATGTGTCACGCTTCGGCCCTCCTTGGGACGGCCCGGCGGAGGACCGATGATTCTCACCGACACCCTCACCCTCGCCATCCGCGCCATCGTCGCCCAGCGGCTGCGCAGCTTCCTGACCCTGCTCGGCATCGCGGTCGGCATCGCCGCGGTGATCCTGCTGACCTCGATCGGCGAGGGCATCCATCGCTATGTGCTGGCCGAGTTCACCCAGTTCGGCACCAATGTCATCGGCGTCCATCCGGGCAAGACCAAGACCGGTGGCGCCACGGTCGGCCTGCCGAGCAGCGCCCGGCCGCTGTCGCTGGACGACGCCGAGGCGCTGGCGCGCCTGCCCAACGTGGTGGCGATGACGCCCAGCGCCTTCGGCAACGCGGAGGTCAATGCCAACGGTCGCGTGCGGCGCGTTTCGGTCTACGGCGTCGGCCCGGGCATGCCCGCGGTGTTCAAGGGCAAGGTGCGCAGCGGCCAGTTCCTGCCCGACGGGGAATCCGGCAACGCACGTGCCCAGGTGGTGCTCGGGTCCAAGCTGAAGAACGAGCTGTTCGGCAGCGAGAACGCCCTGGGCACACGCATCCGCATCGGCGGCCTGCAGTTCCGCGTGATCGGCATCATGGAATCCAAGGGCCAGTTCCTCGGCATCGACCTCGACGACACGGCCTTCATCCCGGCGGCGCGCGCCCTCGAAATGTTCAACCGCGAAGGGCTCAACGAGATCGACCTGGCGGTCGCCGAGGGCGTGTCTTCTGCCAGCGTCGTGGCGGCGGCCAGGGAACTGATCAAGGCGCGCCACGGCCGGGATGACGTCACCATCATCAGCCAGGAGGAAATGCTGAGCACCCT
>CAIZHL010000348.1 GCA_903932755.1 uncultured beta proteobacterium | reverse complement strand
GGGCTAAAATCCACCTTGCAATCCGTGCATCGGCCACCAACTGATGCGCAGCACTCAGGGGGCGACATGGCTTCGACATGGGTGACAAAGCATGCAGGGCATACCGAGGATCCAGGTACCTCGTAAATCCATCTGGAACGCACTAACTGCCAACGACGAGCGTTTCGCTCTAGCCGCTTAATAACCGGCTGGCTTCCGAACTGGTTTGCACCCGGACCAGGCAGCGCAAGCTGCATCGGAATCATATACAGGTGATAAGGCCGTGCAGAGTCGCGATGCACGGTTCGAAAATCCAGCGAATCGCCTGCAACCAGCCTGTCCGTCGGCGTGTTGCGGGTCAAATCAAATGACGCGGCTAAGTATGTAGAACTGTATGTGGCGCACTTGTGGACGCGGGTTCAATTCCCGCCGCCTCCACCAATCAAGCATCCAAAGCAATCCAGCAACATCCTTAAAACCCGCCAAGTGCGGGTTTTTTCTTGCCGGCCGGCAGATGGATGCGCGGCGGGGACGATGCTATAGTTTTCACCCATGTCCGAACCGCCCACCGCCCAGCCCGGGCAGATCGTCATCAACGGCCGTGTCAGCGAGCACGGCCTGCCCGTCTGGCAGATGCCCGACCGCGTTGCCATCGAATTCACCGAGGCGCACTGCCGCATCGTGCGCGGCCGCCACGGTTGCTTCCTCTACTACCCCGCCGACCACTTTTTGGGCCGCGCCATCGAGACCTACGGCGAGTGCTGCGAACTTGAACTGGGGATCTATCGTCACCTGCTCGGCGAAGGCGCCGTGCTGATCGAGGTCGGCGCCAACGCCGGTTACCTGACCGTGCCGCTGGCGCGCATGGTCGGCGCTGGCGGTCGGGTCGTTGCCTTCGAACCACAGCCGGCAATCCACTGTCTGCTCTGCGCCAATGTCGCCCTCAACGGCCTGCCTCGGGTCGATTGCGTGCATGCCGCCGTCGGCGCCCGGCAGGGCACCATCGACGTGCCCGTTATCGACCTCGCCCAGGCCGGCAATTTCGGCGCCGTCAGCCTGGTCGATCCCGCACGCGGGGCCGCGACGGCGCGCGTGCCTCTGGTCCGCCTCGACGACGCCTGCGGTGAACTGGAACGGCTCGACGCCATCAAGATCGACGTCGAAGGCATGGAACTCGACGTGCTGAAGGGCGCGCAGGGCCTGATCGAAGGTTTCCGCCCGGCGATCCTGCCCGAGAACGACCGCACAGACTGTTCCCAAGCCCTGATCGAACACCTGCTCGCCCTCGGCTACCGTTGTTACTGGCACGTCGCTCCTCTCTTCAACCCGCAAAACTTCTTCGGTGTAACGACCAACATCTACCCCGCCACAGGTTCCTACAACATGCTCTGTCTGCCTGAAGAGCGGCCTCAACCAACCGACCTGTTGCAGATTACGGATCCCACCCAGCATCCGCTCTCCGGACGACGCTGAGATTTATCCATGGATACGAAAACCCTTCTTGGCAGACTGCCCGCCCGTGCGGCCATCGCCGCCCCGTGCAAGGTCTGTGCAACTGAAAGCCCCTTGTTCGATGTCTGCGACTTCGCCAAGAACTGCGAGCAGCGGCGTGATCCGGCTCTCGGCCTCCCGCTTGCCGGCGTTCCCATCTACTACCACCGCTGCCCGAATTGCGGCTTCATCTTCACCACCGCCTTCGACGGCCTCGACGATGCCGAGATGGGCGCGCTGATCTACAACGACGACTACATCCGCTACGACCCGGATTTCGTCGAGGCGCGGCCGCGGCAGATTGCCCGGATGGTGCGCGACATGGTCGGCGACGCCCTGCTGGCGCGGCTGTCTGTCCTCGATTACGGCGGCGGCAGCGGCAAGGCGCGCGACCTGCTGCGCGAGGCCGGCGGCCGCAAGGTCGAGTGCTTCGATCCCTATTTCCAGAGCACTGTGCCGGAAAGCCGTTTCGACCTGCTGTTGTGCTTCGAAGTGATGGAACATGCCCGCCAGCCGCGCCGCACCGTTGCCGACCTGCGCGGCATGCTCAATCCCTCCGGCATGATCATCTTCTCCACCCTGCTGCAGCCGTCGGACATCGCCGAGCAGGGCGCGCACTGGTGGTACCTCGGGCCGCGCAACGGCCATGTCTCCGCATTCACCGGAAAAAGCCTGCGCGAACTTTTCGCGCTTGAGGGTCTTGACGTACTGCATGGTTCGGACGGCATGCACGTCGCCCTGACACGGCCCCGGCCCGACTTCGTCGATCTCGGCCGCAGCCCCGGTGGCGCCGCCGAATTGGGCTTCCGCCTGCCCTGACTTTCATGGCGGATATCGCCTGAAACCGTTGGTCCTGAGCCTGTCGAAAAGCTCTTCGACAGGCTCAAGGACGAACGGAGACTATTCATGCGCGCTGAGCTCGCCTGGCAGCGCGGCAGCGGCGGGAAGCTGCAAAGTGCCCGCCCTTCCCCCTTCAAGGGGGAGGCTGGAAGGGGGATGGGCTGGGAGGATTTGCCGCCTTTATCGACCCGCGTGGAATCTTTGATGGAAAGACGTGATTTACGTCACGGTTTTTTCATGCTTGAAGGCCTAATATGCTTTGTTGCAGCAGTGCGTCCGGCGACCTTGGTTCGTGGCATAAAAAATATTTGTGCAGCGCATTGTCCGGACGCGCGCAAAGGGCTATTCTTGGCTTTTGGACTCGGCAACTTCATGTTTTCGAAGCGTAATTAAAAAGCCTGTGAATACAATGGGTTTTGAATTTGCGCCGTGCTGCGGCGCAATCCGAACCGGCCCCGGTGGGACGGTTCAAGAAAGGAAATGAGGTAAGTCATGCCCATTACTGAACCCGGAAGCCTGGACACCACCGCCTGGGAACTTGGAACCCTCGCGGACGGAATTCCTGTAAATTACAGCGGCGCGGTCGGATCGATCGACCCTGTCGATGTCTTCAGATTCACCGTCTCCAGCCTGCGGCAGGTCTCGATCAGCCTCACCGGCCTGCCGGCGGGCCGCGACGCCGACCTGTCCATCATCGACGCCTCGGGCATGACCGTCTACGCCCGCAGCGTGCTGGCCGGCAACAGCAACGAGCCGATCGACCTGCCCTTCCTCGACGCCGGCACCTACTACATCCGCATCACGCCCTTCGACACGGTGGCGGCGGTCAGCGGACTCGACTACGCCTACAACCTCGCCGTCACCGCCACGCTGCCGGCCCAGGCCCGCATCGGCTTCCAGTCCAACTACTCGAACGATTCGGAGCCAAACTCCGGGTCCGCCGAACGCGTCCTGACCCTCGTCCGCGACGGCGATACCAGCGGCGCATCCTCGGTCGATTGGTCGCTTGCCGACCCCGGCATGTATGCGATCAACGGCGCCGATGCGACCGACTTCAGCGGCGCCACCAGCGGCACGGTGAATTTCACTGCCGGCCAGAGCATCGCCACGATAACGCTGACGGTTGTCGGCGACACCGATATCGAAGCCGACGAATGGTTCAACGTCGTGCTGAACAACGCCAGCAACGCGGTCATCCAAAGTGATCCCTATTCCGGCCAGCCATCCGGCGTTTCGGGCCAGATCAACAACGACGACGGCGTGCTGCCGCTCCTGGGCATCGAAACGCCCTATCCGCAGAGCGACTATGCGCAGAACGAAGGCGGCACCGGCACGACGACCAACTTCATCTTCACCGTCACGCGCGATTCCGGCGACAGCACATCGAGCGTCGAATGGCAGGTGAGGCCGGGATACGGTCTGGACGGCGCCAGCCCCTCGGATTTCGGCGGAGCCTTCCCCGGCGGCACGGTCACCTTCGACACCGGCCAATTCCTGGCGTATATCACCGTCGAGGTCGCCGGCGACGGCCAAGTGGAGCGCTGGGACAGGACTTCAGCGTCGTCCTGCGCAACCCCGTCGGCGCCGTCATCCAGACCGGCAGCGCCTACGCCACCATTCTCGAGGACGACGACGATTATGCCAACGCCGGCGACACGGCCGCCGCCCAGCTCATCGGCATCGGCTCGCCCGTCATAGGCCAGGTCCACCAGAACACCGACACGGACCTCTTCAAGGTCTACCTCAAGGCCGGCGTCGGCTACCAATTCGTCGTCCTGGCCGAGGGCGAGGATTTCGGGACTTTGCTCGATCCGGTCATCGACCTCATCGCCCCCGACGGCACGACCCAGCTCGCCCGCAGCGGCAACGGCGGCGGCGGCCTCGACGGCCGCATCGGCTTTACCCCGGTGGCCGACGGCGCCTACTACCTCAAGGTCTCCAGCCAGTGGGGCACGCGCGGCAACTACGTACTCAACAGCCGCGTCAGCGGCTATGACGACGTCGACAACAGCTCCATCGCTTCCCTCGCCCCCGGCGGCATGGTGGCGGGCTGGATCGAAGCAGCCGGCGCAACGATTGGAGGCGAAGACACAGACAAGTACGTCACCCAGCTCGAAGCCGGCGAAACCTACCGCTTCGAGGTGCGCCATGCCGACGGCGCGCGGCTCGAGATCGCGCTCGACTTCGGCGGCACGGCCGTGCCGCTGTCGCGCGACCTGGTGCCGCCGCACCCGTCGCCCGACGGCTACCTCAACCGCCTCGTCGAGTTCGTCGCGCCGGTTAGCGGCAGCTACAACGTCACCGTCAAGGGCTCGGTGCCGGGCAACAACCTCGGCCAGTACCTGCTCGGCCTGAATCCGGTCGACGAATTCGACAGCATCGGCGCCACGGCTTCGGTGGTCGGCATCCAGGCCACGACCCAGGTTTACGAAAGCGACTCCGGCCAGGCCGTCCCGACCGGCTTCCTCGTCTATCGCCGCGGCAACCTCGATTCGTCGAGTACGGTCGACTGGACCCTGAACGCGCCCGACGGCGCGGGCAACGCCAGCCTGGCGGATTTTTCCGGCCAGACGGCCGGCATCGTGACTTTCAACGCCGGCGAATCCCTGGCCTTCGTCACGCTGATGGTCGTCGACACCGCGGCGGGCGAAAGTAACGAGAACTTCACTGTTTCGCTGTCCAACCCGCTCAACACCAGCATCGACAGCAACGGCCTGGCGGCCACCGCCGGCAGCCGCATCCATGCCAGCTTCTCCACGGCGACCGTTACCAACGCCACCTTCTCCGTCTTCAACACCACGGCCAGCTTCACCGAAGGCAGCGCCGGCAGCAGCAGTGCCACCGACGCCGTATTCACCGTGCATCGCACCGGCAATACCGCCGCGCAGACGCTGAACTACCTCATCGACGGATTCCCGCTGGTCAATTCCGGCCGGGCCGATGCCGCCGACTTCCTCGCCGGCGAATTCGGCGTCACGCGCTCACTGACTTTCACCGCCAGCCAGAGCGTCGGCGCCATCACCGTGCGCATCGCCCAGGACACCGCCTGGGAGATCACGGAAAACTTCATCGTCCGCATGCTCCCCGGCGCCGGCCAGCAGACCGGCGCCTCGACCTCCGGCGCCTCCATCGTCGACGACGACGGCTCCGCCGCCTACAGCTACCGCCTGTTCCGCCCCGAACTGGCCGAGGGCACCAGTGGCGGCATGGGCAACAACTTCAACTTCACCGTGCAGCGTTCAAGCGGCTTCGGCACCGCCTCGACGTTGTATTGGCGCGTCGTGCCGCTCGACAGCGGCGCGACCGTCGATGGCGACGACTTCTTCATGGGCATGCTGCCCAGCGGGACCGTCACATTCAATACGGGTTCTTCGACCGCCGGCCTGTGGATCGACTGGAATTCCGACGAGCTTGGCGAGCCCGACGAATCCTTCAAGCTCGAAGTCTTCGACACCACCAATCCGTCCAACACCTTCCAGGCCCTGCCGACGACGACGCTGACACTACTCAACGACGACGGCATCTTCTATGCCATCACGGCGCCCGTCAGCGCCAGCGACGACAACGAGCAGGACGAAGGCGGCATGCTCCTGCGCGAGAACAACCTCGACCAAGCCAACTGGGCGGCGACGAGTTCGACTCCCTTCGTCTTCAGCGTCACGCGCGGCGGCGTCACCGGCGTCGCATCGAGCGTCAACTGGAACCTCAATGTCCTCCAGGGCAACGGCAACCTGGCCGACTGGAACGACTTTACCGGCGCCACCGCCGGCACGGTGACCTTCACCGCCGGCCAGACCCAGCAGAATCTCACCATCCTGGTCGCCGCCGACTTCAATCCGCAGGAGCGCGACGAGGGCTTCACCGTCATGCTCTCCGGCCCGGGCACCAATCCGTACTCCCAGGGCAGCAATGCCTGGGTCGAGATCCTCAACGACGACGACAACATCATCGGTACGACGAGCGCCGGAACCATGACCATGACGCCCGTGCCGCTGGCCATCGGTGGCCACCTGGCCAACGACCGCACGCGCATCAACCTGGCAGGCGACAAGGACTGGTTCAAGGTCGAGCTGGTCTCCGGCACCAGCTATGAGTTCGTCGCCGTCAGCGATCCGCAGATCGGCACCCTGGATCCCTTCCTCAGCCTGTTCAATTCCGTGGGCGGGGCCATCGCCGAGGCCATTGACGACAACAGCCTCGCCGGCAAGATGCCGAAGCTGGTCTACACGGCGACCACCTCGGGTACCTACTACCTGGAGGTCAAGGACGCCGCCGGCACCGGCACCGGCGAATACGGTGTGACCAGCCGCCCGCTCGGCACCGGGGACGATTTCCCCAACAACGACAGCACCGTCGGCACCCTGCCCAGCCACTATTTCGGCCAGGACCGCTTCGGCGTCATCGGGAGCGCCGGCGACCAGGACTGGCTGCGCTTCGCCACCCTGTCGGCGGGGCTTACCTACAACTTCTACCTCGACGGTCTCGGCACCGGCAGCGAAGACGCCAGCTTCACGCTGATCCGCAAGGATGGCCCGGGCATGTTCACGCCCGTCGCGGCAACCACCACGCCGATCGAATCCACCTCGGTCTTCAAGGAATACGTGCTGACATATTCGTCGACCATGGGCGGCGAATACTACGTTTCGATCGGCGGTCCGGCCGGCATGCACTGGATCGCCGGCACCGACGACATCCAGACCACGTCCGGCCAGCACTACAACGGCTCAACCATGGGCGTCGACTACGCCATTGAAGCCCTGGCGCCGAATGTCTATGAGTCCGACACCGGTGCGCAGGGCGCCCTGTTCCATATTTATCGCACCGGCCTGACCGGCGAGGCCGGCAGCGTAGAGTGGCAGGCCAGCGGCCCCGGCATCGTCGGCACCACCACGGGCACCGCCAGCTTCGCCGCCGGCGAGGCGCAACAGGTCATCACCATCCAGGTCGCGGGCGATATGGCGGCGGAAGCCAACGAACTGTTCGGCGTCCAGTTGTCCAACCCGTTCACCAACCCCGGTACCATGGGCCTGACCGCCGGCCTGGTCTCGGGTAACGACGCGGCCTACAGCCTGATTCGCGACAACGATGCGCCGGTTTTCGCCATCGCCGCACTGCAGGAAGACCAGAACGAAGGCGGCGCGCGCCTGCGCGAGAACAACACGTCGTCGCCGACGGCGACCAGCAGCACGCCCTTCGTCTTCAGCGTCACCCGCAGCGGCGGGCTGGGCACGGCGGCCACCGCCACCTGGGATATCCCCCTATTGCAGGGCTATGACAACCAGGTCAATGCCGCCGACTTCCATGCCGGCCAGGCCTTCAGCGGCACGGTGACCTTCGCCGCCGGCCAGACCCAGCAGAACCTGACCATCAACGTCGCCGCCGACTTCGACGCCTCCGAACGTACCGAGTGGTTCGCCGTGAACCTCAACTGGGGCGGCCCGCTGGCAGGCAGCGACCGCGCCTACACCCGGATCCGCAATGACGAGGACGTCTTCGTCGGCTCCGGGGTCACGGTCACGGCCGGCACCAGCACCTTCAGCCCGATTCCGTTCGCGGTCGGCTCCGATCTGGAGAGCAGTCGCACCCGCATCGACATTGCGGGCGACAAGGATTTCTTCAGGGTCGAGCTGGTCTCCGGCCTGACCTACCAGTTCGTGGCGGGCATGGACGAGGACCAGTCGGACGCCGCCTTCGATCCGTTCATCACCCTCTATGCCGCCAACGGCACGACGCAGCTCGGCAGCGACGACAACAGCCTCGGCGGCAAGATGTCGCGACTGGTGTACACAGCCACCGCCACCGGCACGTACTACATCGAGATCAAGGACAAGACCGGCACCGCCACCGGGCAGTACAGCTACCTGAGCGGCGCCGCGTTCGGCGACGACATGGCCGGCAGCGAGGACACCCACGTCGACCTGGTCAGCCACGTCCTCGGCAACGACCGCGTCGGCAGCATCGGGACAGCCGGCGATCAGGACTGGCTGCGGGTCAAGAACCTCTCGATGGGTCTCACCTACAACTTCCGCCTCGAAGCCCTGCAGACCGGCGCCGGCGACGCCAGCTTCGCGCTGTTGCAGTCGATGGGCACCGGCTATGCCACGCTCGCCAGCGTCAGCACGCCGGCCTTCTCCGACACGGTGGCGAAGGAATATCTCCTCAGCTACAGCCCCACCATGGCCATGGGCGATGTCTATCTCGCCGTCAGCGGCCCGCAGGGCATGTTCTGGAACGTCGGCCTCGACGACGTGCGCAACGGCATGGGCCAGAGCTACCCCGGCCCGACCGGCACCGTCGAGTACGGCATCGAAACCATCGCAGCCAACGCCATGGAAGGCAACAGCGGCGAGCAGCAGGTGCTGTTCCATGTCTTCCGTGCCGGCCAGACCGGCGAGGCGGGCAGCGTGGAGTGGAGCCTTGCCGGCATGCCCTTCCGCAGCTTCGGCACCGCAGATATCACGACCATGACCGACTTCGGCGCCGGCCAGGCGTCGATGGGCACACTGAGCTTCGCCGCCGGCGAAGCCCACGGCTTCATTACCGTCCGCATCGCCGGCGATAGCAGCGCTGAAAGCGACGAGACATTCTCCGTCATGCTTGGCGCACCGATGGGCAGTGGCACCCTGATGCCGGCCTTGATGATGGGCTATTCCGAGGCGCGCAGCGTCATCCGCGACGAAGACAGTCCGGCCTTCTACCAGCTTGCGCCGAAGATCGCCCCGCTGCCGCTGATGGACAGCATGATCGCCGAGGGCAACAGCGGCAGCACGTCATTCGTTTATACCATCACCCGCAGCGGCAACCTGGCGCGCACCGGATCCGTCGTCTGGCGCGTGCCCGGCAACGAGAGCAGCGCCGACGCCGCCGACTTCACCGGCGGCGTGCTGCCCTCCGGCACCGTCAGTTTCGCCGCCGGCGAGAGCACCAAGGACCTCACCATTCTGGTCGCCGGCGACACCGTCGCCGAGCAGGGCGACATGTTCCTCGTGCGCCTGTCGAATGCCGTGAACGGCAGCATCCTCGAGCCGACCGATTCGCCCTATGTCAATGTCCTCGACAACGACCGGCGCCGCCTCGAGGTCACGCTCGGCACGCCTATGGGCCCGTGGACGGAAGGCAGCCTGGTCAGTTTCGAGGTCAAGCGCTTTGCCGAATGGGGCGACGCGACCTCGACCATGAGCACGACCACGGTCAACTGGGTGGTCGAGCCGATGGCCGGCGCGCTCGCCGACAACATGGGGACCGCGGCGGCCGCCGATTTCGGTGTCGGCACCAGCACGATTTTCCCGACCGGTGTCGTCACCTTCGCCCCCGGCGAGACCTCGGCCTGGGTCACGCTCGACCTCTTCGGCGACGGCGTGGCGGAACGCACCGAAGCCTATACGCTGCGCCTTACCACGGCGAGCAACGCCAACCTCGGCGCCACGGCCAGCCTGACCGGCAGCATCGACGACATGTCGCCGGGCACCAACGAAGTCTGGGTGGACAACACGACGTACAACGAAACGCCTGACGGATTGGGCAGCTTCTACCCGACCGGCGAAGGCAATCCAGGCGGCACGCCGCGGCTGAGGGTGTTCAAGATTTCGCGCGGCGGCTTCGACAGCGCCAGCGTCACGGCCAACTGGACCGTCGATCTGGTTTCTTCGCGCCTCAACCAGCCGGCGGCCGGCGCCGATGACTTCTCCGGCGCGCTTTCCGGCATCGCCACCTTCTCGGCCTTCCAGACCGCCGCCTACGTCACCCTGACCCTGGCCGGCGATCTGGCCGTCGAACGCAACGAATCCTTCGACTTCCGCCTCACCGGTGTCGCCGGCGGCGGCACCACGGCGGCAAGCCTCGCCCCGCCCTCCTACACGGTTGCCCACGGCAGCATCGCCGACGACGACGAGCCGGCCTTGAGCTTCCAGTGGCAGGACCGCTACGGCATCCAGGTCGGCCCCGGCAACAGCATCAGCGAGATCGAAGGCACCGGCGGCGGCAACGGCGCGACCCTGGTCGGCGTCATGCGCCGCTCGGGCACGCCCGAATTGCTGGCCACCACCGGCGCCGTGGCCTGGTCGCTGCGGCCCGTCGACGGCGACGGCTCCACCACCGGCGCGGTCAATGCGCTCGACTTCGCCGGCGGCGTGATTCCCTCCGGCACGCTCTCCTTCGCTGCCGGCGCCTCGGTCGCCACCTTCACCATCCTGCTGGCGGGGGATGCCGCCAACGAACTGGACGAACTGTTCAACGTCAGCTTCTCGCCCACCACCCATGCCCTCAACATGACCATGGGCGCCGGCACGGTAACGGTGAGGAACGACGACTTCATGGTCACGCCGGAAATCGGCTTCGACCGCGACACGACTCCTTTCTTCAGGCCGGAAAACCAGTTCGCCGCCAACCGCACCGTCACCGTGCGCCGCTACGGCCGGCTGGACGGCACCGATACCGTCGGGTGGAACGTCAACCCGGGCGCGATGCCCGACACCGAGGCCATGGACGACGACTTCGTCGGCGGCGTCTTCCCCGGCGGCACGCTGACCTTCCTCCCCGGCCAGGCCAGCGCCGTCATCACCGTGCCGGTACTGGCCGACACCACGGCGGAGAACAACGAGTCCTTCAGCATCAACCTCATTCCCGGAATGGGCTCGGCGACCCTGTCGTCGGACATGTCGATGACGACGCGCTTCTTCCGCATCGACGACGACGACGGCCTGCCTACCTTCAGCGTCGCCCACTGGGGCGGCATCACCTCCGTCACCGAGGGCAACACCGCCACCGCGGCCAAGGCCTTCGTCGTCCAGCGCACGGGCAACACCACCGGTCCGTCCACCGTGCAGTGGGGCGTGTCGACCTTCGAGAGCGGCGCCAATGCCGCCGACTTCGCCGGCGGCGTGCTGCCCGGCGGCACCGTCACCTTCGCCGCGGGCGAGACCGCCCGCTTCATCACCGTCGGCATCGCCGGCGACACCACGCCGGAAGGCAACGAGAGCTTCACCCTGCGCCTGTCCAACCCGGGCAATGGCGTGCTCTACGGCACCAACACGATGTTCCCGGCCCCCGCTGCCGTCACTACGCAGGTCGTCGACAACGATTCGATCCTGTCCGAGTTCCGCATCGACACGATGCCCTCGATGGTGATGGAAGGCCCCTCGGCCACGACCGTGTTCACCATCACCCGTGACGGGGCGATGTTCCAGTCCTCGTCGGTGGTCTGGAGCGTCCAGGCCGACAACAACTTCTCCGCCAGCGGCGCCGACTTCGCCGGCGGCGTGCTGCCTTCGGGCACCGTCAGTTTCTCCGTCGGACAGATGACGGCGGATGTCACGCTGAGCCTCGGCAACGATGCCATCTACGAAGGCAACGAGAACTTCTTCGTCGTCCTCTCCAACCCGTCGGCGCGCCATCGCATCGGCGGCGGCGACGACCTGCCGAACCCGGCGACCAACCGCTGGACCATCATGGACGACGAGATGCAGTCGTCCAGTGCCCTGCGTCTGCAGCAGATCTTCCCGATGGGCGAGCCGGTCGAAGGTCCTTCCATGGGAACGACGACCAGCTTCGTCTATACCGTAAACGCCGGTTCGATGTTCACCGCAAACAGTACCGTGCAGTGGGTGGTCGACACCAGCCTGCAATCCCTTAGCGGTCTCCAGCCCGCCAATGCCGCGGATTTCGTCGCCACCACCGGCACGGTGACGTTGTCCTCCGGATCTATGGGCGCCCAATTCACGGTCACCGTGGCCGGCGACTTCAACGCCGAGGCCAACGAATACTTCTTCGTCCGCCTGCAAAGCGCCTCGGGCGGCTACGCGGTCGGCGAATACTCCAAGGTCTATTCGAGCTTCCAGGACGACGACTCGCCGACGCTCGGCTTCCAGTGGCAGGACCGCTACGGCCAGCCGCTGAACACCATGATGGGCAACACGGTCTCCGTCATCGAGGGTACCGGTCCCTCCGCCGCCATCCTCGTCGGCACCGTGCTGCGCCAGGGCAGCGGCGCGCAGGTCGCCGGCAGCGCCACGGTGCAATGGGGCGTGTCCAGTTCCAGCACCATGGCGATGGATACCCTGCCTTCCCTGCAGGATTTCGCCGGCGGCGTCATGCCCGGCGGCACCGTCACCTTCGCCCCCGGCGCGACGGCGGCGAACTTCACCATCGCCCTCAACGGCGATGCCGAAGCCGAGATGCAGGAGGATTTCAACGTCTCCCTGACGCCGCTCACCGGCCTCGGCGGCACGGTCACCGCCGCGCCGCAGTTCAGCATCGTCAATGACGACAGTGCACCCTCGATGATGCCGGAATCCTGGCTCGCCCTGGACAGCGACACGGCCTGGCGCTTCGGTGAAAACCTGCTCGGCAGTCGCGCCTTCACGGTTCGCCGCTACGGCTCGCTCGACGGCACCGCTTCGGTGCAATGGAACGCGTCGTCGCCCATGACTCCCGGCACGGCGGATCAGTCCGACTTCAGCGGCAGCGTTTTCCCGACGGGAACGCTGACCTTCCAGCCGGGGCAGGCGTCGGCCAGCTTTACCGTGCCGGTGCTGAACGATGCCGCCGCCGAAGCGAACGAGGCCTTCACGCTCAATCTGATGAACGCCACCGGCGCCATGCTGCCGATGGACATGTCCTTCACCAGCCGCAGTGTCATCATCGACGACAACGACGGCGCGCCGCTGTTCCGCGTCACGCCCATGCTGCCGTCGGGCACCATGCCCGGTAACGTCACCTTCGCCGAAGGCAACAGCGGCGTCGTTTCGCAAGTATTTTCGGTCGCCCGCGAAGGCAACCTCGCCTCCGCCTCGACCCTGAGCTGGTCCGTAGCGCCCTATGGCGATTTTGGCATGATCCAGCCGGCATCCGCCGCCGACTTCAT
>CAIZHL010000347.1 GCA_903932755.1 uncultured beta proteobacterium | reverse complement strand
GCCGACCAGCGCGGCGCTGGAGGCCGAATGGTGCGGGGCGCGAAACGGCCGCTGCTGCCACTGCGCCAGCTTGAAGCTGCCGGCCAGCGAATGCACCGCGGCGGATTCCAGCGCCTCGGCATGGGTCATCGGCGGCAACAGGCCGGGCAGCCGCTGCGCCAGCATCGACTTGCCGGCGCCCGGCGGTCCGCTCATCAGCAGGCTGTGGTTGCCGGCGGCGGCGACTTCCAGCGCGCGCTTGGCCTGCGCCTGTCCCTTGACTTCGGCCAGGTCGGGATAGTGGGAAAAAGTCGGCGCTGGCGGCACGGCAAAGGGCGTCAGGATTTCGCGGCCGGCGAGGTGGGCGCAGACCTGCAGCAGGTTCTGCGCCGGCAGGATGTTCATGCCTTCGATCAGGGCGGCTTCCGGCGCGCTTTCGCGCGGCAGGACGAAGGCGCGTGCCGGATTGTGCTGCGGGCCGGCCTCATGGCGGATTGCGGCACACATGGCCAGCGTGCCGCGCACCGCGCGCAGGTCGCCCGAGAGCGCCAGTTCGCCGGCGAATTCGTGGGCGTCGAGATCCGGCGCCTTGATCTGCCCCGAGGCGATCAGGATGCCCAGCGCGATCGGCAGGTCGAAGCGGCCGGATTCCTTGGGCAGGTCGGCCGGCGCGAGGTTGGCCGTGATGCGCCGCTGGGGGAACTCGAAACCGCAGTTCTGGATTGCGGCGCGCACGCGGTCGCGGGCTTCCTTGACTTCGGTGTCGGGCAGGCCGACCAGGGTGAAGGAGGGCAGGCCGGCGGCGAGATGGACTTCGACCGTCACTTCCGGGGCTGCGAGGCCCGCCAACGCCCGCGAGCGGAGAACGGCGAGCGACATCGGGCCTTAACGTGAAAGGGCGGAAAGAGGTCGCTGTGCCATTTCGAGCGAAGCGAGCCGAAGCAGACCCCCGCCCTGGGGCGGGGGGCGAAGGTGGGGTTTCGCAAGGCACTGCTTTGCGCCACCGCAGCCGGCTGGCTGTGCAAAGCCAGCCGTGGAACGGGGGTGGGGTGCCTTGGGAGTCTCGATAACTTTCATGATCGGGGGCGTAGCCAACGCATCATGAAAGTTATTTTAGGGCCGGGTCGGGCACAGGCTTCTGGTTGCGGGCTTCCAGTTCGGCAACGCGCGCTTCGAGCGCTTCAAGCTTCGCCCGCGTGCGGCCCAACACCTCGCGCTGCACGTCGAATTCCTCGCGGGTCACCAGGTCCAGTTTGGCGAACACGCCGGCGAGCGCGGCGCGCATGTTTTTCTCGATGTCGCCGGCCGGTGTCGCCGCCAGAAGGGACGAGATGCGGGCGGACATTTCGTCGAGCAACTTGGGATTCAGCATGATCTTTGGGGCTTTTTGCGGGAGTGGGGAAAGTCTAGCACAGCGAACTCGCCGACCCGATCAGGGTGGGCACTGCACCAGTATGGTGCGACCCGCTTGCCTTTGGTGCGCGGCTTGGTGCGGTGCAACCAGCATTTCCTCGAACAGAGCCGGTATATCGTTGATTGTAAATGGC
>CAIZHL010000346.1 GCA_903932755.1 uncultured beta proteobacterium | reverse complement strand
CTCAACGCACGTCGCACGGCCGTAAATGCCGATGTCGACATCAATCAGGCTTACTTGCGTACCCAGGCCGGAATCGGAAAATTGCTCGAGTTCCTCGGTTTGAAGCGACTCGATGAAAAGGATGCGCCGGATTCCAGTGAAATGGCAACGATTGTCGAGACCGAGATTTGCCCGCCCGAGGCGCCCAAGAGCTATCTTGTCGATATCGAAGCCCTGACGGCGCGTGCACTGGCCATTCTGGATGCGGCCAAACCGGCAAGCGAGCAGACTCCAGCGCAGCCGGCACCGCCTGTCACGGCACCGGTACCGCCTGCTGCTGCTGCGGCGAAAGCGCAGAGCCCGGCTTCTATCGTGCAGGATCGCGTTACGGCATGGGCTGCTGCCTGGTCGGCCAAGTCCTTCGGCCAATATGCAGGGTTCTACGCGCCGGCGTTCGAGCCCGCCGACGGTTCAAGTCGCGCAAGCTGGGCGCAGCAGCGCGAGCGGCGCATTGCCGCAAGCAAGCGGGTCAAGGTCGAGGTGAAAAACCTGAAACTCAGGGAAGAGGGCAGCGATGTGCTGTTTGCCGAATTCGAGCAGAGCTACACGTCCGACGCCTATAGCGATGTCACGCAAAAGTCGCTCAAATGGATCAGGGTTGACGGACAGTGGCTGATCGCGCGTGAGACGGTGCAGGCGCCGGCAAACGGGAAGCCTGTGCGGCAGAAGGAAGGCACATGAACGTAATGGCCTGGTGGCGGCAGCTAGCCGTCCTGATTGCTTTCTCGGCATCGCTCTCCGCCGTGCAGGCACAGGGCGTCTCCGGGTCGACGCTGGACAGGATCCGGGAAAATGGCGCGATCTATGTCGGGCATCGCGAATCTTCGGTTCCGTTTTCCTACATGATCGGCGACGATGTGGTGGGGTACTCAAAGGATTTGTGCGACCGGATCGTCGGCACCATCAGGGACAAACTGGAAATGCCCTCCCTGAAGGTGGTGCATGTGCCGGTGACCAGTTTCTCCCGTATTCTGATGCTGATGACGGGAACCGTGGATCTCGAATGCGGTTCGACTACAAATACCAAGATTCGCCAGCAGCGGATCGCCTTCAGCGTTACAACCTTTGTCTCCGGAGTCAAGACACTGGTGCGCAAGGATACCGGCATTGACCGGATCGCGGATCTGGCGGGGAAGGTTGTGGTGACGACCTCGGGCACGACGACAGAGCGCTTGGTCAAAACGGCCATGTCAGCCCGCAAGCTGTCCGCACCGCGCACCAGGACGGCAGCAAAGCATTCGGATTCGTTTTCCATGGTGCTGGCGCGGCAGGCCGATGCGTTTGTGCTCGACGATGCGATCCTGGCTGGCTTGTTGTCAACCTCGCCTGACGCCGGAAGGCTGAAAATGCTGGAGGAAAATTTCGGTTTTGAGCCTTATGGCATCGGCATGCGCAGGGAGGATCCCGAATTCAAGAAGCTGGTGGATGACACCCTGGTCGGGATGATGAAGAGCGGAGAGCTGGAGCGGCTGTACAACAAGTGGTTCATGTCGCCGATCCCACCCGACAACGTCAACCTGCAACTGCCGATGAGTGAGATGCTGAGG
>CAIZHL010000345.1 GCA_903932755.1 uncultured beta proteobacterium | reverse complement strand
TGGCGGCGAGCTTCGTCTATCGCAGCTTCGATCCCGCTGCGCGCCCGCCGCCGCCCGCGGCGGCACAGCAAAGGGAACTCGCGCGCCAGTTCCCCGATGCCATGCTGTTCTGCTTTCCCAAGAGCGCCGGGCAGATCGCGCGCGATTTCAAGTGGCTGAGCAGTTATCGCTACGGCATCCTGCATCTGGGCGGGCGCGATTTGGCCGATCTGGCCCTGCGCTGCGCGGCCGCCAGCAGGCTTCTCGGCTGGCCTTCGCCCTGTTCGCAGCACGATGCGGACAGCCTCGCCGGCTCGCTGCAGGCCACACCCGCGTTTTCCCTGGAAAGCCACTGATGAGCAAGCACCCGTTCGAAGGTCCTGCTGCTTGCCCTTGATTTCGTGGGAGCCATGGACGGCGACAGGCGATGAATACGCCGCGCCTGATCCGCATCGCCGTCTCGCCAGCACCGACTTTTCCTGCTCTGACAAAACCATGTCTCCGACAGTCACGAAACCATCGCGATGACTTGACCGGAGGCAATACGGTCGCAGATACTTCAGGCAGAGCGGACATGACCACGTAATTCTTCATTCGCAGGACGCCATGGAAAGCCCACCCGTAAGCAACACCCTGCGCCTCGACCTGGTCGCCGGCCTCACCGCGGCGGCCGTGGTGCTGCCCAAGGCCATGGCTTACGCCACGGTCGCCGGCCTGCCGGTCGCCGTCGGCCTGTATACCGCCCTGATTCCGATGGCGATCTATGCCTTTCTGGGCTCGTCGCGGGTGCTCAGCGTCAGTTCCACCACCACGCTGGCGATCCTCGCCGGAACGCAACTCGGCCTGGCGGTGCCCGACGGCGACCCGGCAAAGCTGATCACCGCCGCCGCAACGCTGACCGCCCTGGTCGGCGTAATGCTGTTGTTGGCCTCCGTGCTGCGGCTGGGCTTTGTTGCCAACTTCATTTCGACCCCGGTGCTGACCGGCTTCAAGGCCGGAATCGGCCTGGTGATCGTGCTCGACCAGGTGCCGAAACTCCTCGGCCTGCACATCACCAAGCAGGGTTTCTTCCACGACGTTCTCAGCGTGGTACAGCACCTGCCCGACACCGCCCCGCTCACCCTGGCCGTGGCCGCAGCGACCCTGATCGTGCTGCTCGGCATGGAAAAATTCTGGCCGCATTCCCCCGCACCCCTGGTCGCGGTGGGCGGCGGCATCGCCGCGTCGTGGTTCTTCGGACTCAACGCAGCGGGTGTATCCACCGTCGGCCTGATTCCCCAGGGCCTGCCCTCGATTACCCTGCCGGACCTGGCGCTGGCCGAGCAACTGCTGCCCGGGGCGCTGGGCATTGCGTTAATGAGTTTCACCGAGTCGATCGCCGCCGGGCGCGCGTTCATGGCCGGCGGCGACCCCCCGGTGAATGCGAACCGGGAGCTGATCGCCACGGGCGTGGCCAACCTGGGCGGCGCGCTACTCGGCGCCATGCCCGCGGGCGGTGGCACTTCGCAGACCGCCGTCGTGCGCGCGGCCGGTGCGCGCACGCAGAAGGCATCGCTGGTCACCGCCGCTGCCGCCGCAGCAACCATGCTGCTGCTGGCACCCCTGCTGGGCCTGCTGCCGAATGCCACGCTAGCGGCGGTGGTCATCGTCTATTCCGTGGGACTGATCCAGCCGCTGGAGTTTGCCGCCATCCGCAAGGTACGCACCATGGAATTCCGCTGGGCGGCGATCACCTGTCTCGGTGTGCTGATATTCGGCACGCTGCAGGGCATCGTGGTGGCCATCATCGTGTCGCTGATCGGGCTGTCCAGCCAGGCCGCCAACCCGCGTGTCCATGTCATCGGCCGCAAGCGCGGCACCGACGACGTGCTGCGTCCGGTTTCGCCGGAACATCCCGACGACGAAACCTTCCCCGGCCTGCTTATCGTGCGACCGGAAGGGCGCCTGTTCTTCGTCAATGCGCAGAACGTGGCCGAGCGGATGAAGGCGTTGATCGCGAAGCACCAGCCGCGCGTGCTCGTCATGGACATGAGCAGCGTGCCGGACATCGAATACTCGGCGCTGCAGATGCTCATGGAAGGTGAGCATCGATTCGGCGAGCGCGGTGTCACCCTGTGGCTGGCCGGCCTGAGTCCCGGCGTGCTGGAAATCATGCGCCATTCCGGGCTGGCCGAGCGGCTCGGTCACGAGCGCATGCTCTTCAATGCACATGCGGCCATCGAGCAATTCCAGGCGATGCAGGCTGCGTCAGGCGCCGACACCCCTGCTGCTGCACCCTGACCGGCGAGGATCTCATGATGGATTCACGCAAATTGCGACGTCAGTTCATGGTGGGCTTGCGCGACGGACTGCGCGTGGTCTGGCCGATCCTGTCCGTCCTGCTCACCCTGATGGTCGCCCTGGGGACCGCGATCAGCTTGCTCGAGGGCTGGCCATTGGTCGACGGGATCTACTTCGCGTTCGTCTCGGGGCTCACCATCGGTTACGGCGACCTTGTGCCCAAGACCCTGCTCTCGCGCACACTGGCGATCTGCATAGGCTTCACCGGCATCCTGTTGACCGGCGTCGTCGCCGCGGTCGGCGTCAATGCACTCACTGCCGCGCTGCAGGAGACGCGCAAGACGCCCAGGTAGCCGAGGAGTCGGGTTCCCGGCATTCGTTATCGCGGCACGGGTCGGGCCCGAAAAAGTCGGCGCTGGCGACACGGCGATTCAACCGGCAGCGGAATAAGATCAATGGTGATCCAGATCAAAAAGAAGACCGGCAATTCCACGTAGGCTTTTCACCTGAACATGGCGACACCAGCCGCAGAATCGCAGGACCTTCTGTCGGCTGATGTGCAACGGGGGCGATGGGTCGATAACAAGAATTTTTCCGGGAACAGGAGCAAATCATGGCTGGCAAGAAAACGACCAAGGAGAGTCAGACAAGCGAATCCCCTGCACAAGCGCTGGGCAACAAGGCCTACGAAAAGGAACTCAAGCGACTGCATGTGGAACTGGTCAAGTTGCAGCAGTGGGTGGTGCACAAGGGCCTCAAGGTCTGCATCGTCTTCGAAGGGCGCGACGGCGCCGGCAAGGGCGGCACCATCAAGGCAATCACCGAGCGGGTGAGTCCGCGCGTGTTCCGTGTCGTCGCCCTGCCGGCACCGACCGACCGCCAGAAGAGCCAGATGTATGTCCAGCGCTACATGGCCCACTTCCCGGCGGCCGGCGAGGTCGTGATCTTCGACCGCAGCTGGTACAACCGCGCCGGAGTCGAACGGGTGATGGGCTTCTGCACCCCCGAGCAGGTAAAGAAGTTCCTTGGCGCCGCGCCGATGGTCGAGCGCGCAATGGTCGAGTCCGGGATCATCCTGCTGAAATACTGGCTCGAAGTCAGTCCGGAGGAACAGGAACGCCGCCTGCGCGACCGCATCGACGACGGCCGCAAGGTCTGGAAACTGACGGCGATGGACGTCAAGTCCTTCACCCGCTGGGACGACTACACTCAGGCGCGTGACGACATGTTTGCTGCCACGGATTCCTCATGGGCGCCCTGGTTTTCCGCACGTTCCGAGGACAAGAAGCGCGTGCGCCTGAACGTAATCAGCCACCTGCTGGAGCACGTGCCCTACAAGGCCGTCCCGGTCAAGAAAGTCACGCTGCCCAAGCGCAAGATCGGCCGCGGCAAGGGCGCCGACTATCCATTCAAATACGTTCCCGAGTATTTGCCGGTGGAAGGCAGTCCGGCAAAACGCGGGGAAAAGAAGTAAGGGCAAGGTCGCGCGGTACCAAGAGACCGTAAATGAAAACCCCTGCATCGGCAGCCAGTGCAGGTTTCGATCTGCACCATCCGCCTGACTTCTCGCTGGTCCTGGGCGGGCCGCTGTTCCAGCTTCTGCGCCGGACGCACCTGGCCGACGATGCGCTGTTGTTGGTGCGCCAGCGCATCGTCGTCATCGCCCTGCTTGCCTGGCTGCCGCTTCTGGTGCTCTCCGCGCTGGAAGGAAACCTCTGGGGCGGCAGCACAAGCGTGCCGTTTCTGTTGGATATCGAGGTTCACGTCCGCTTCCTGGTGAGCTTGCCCCTGCTCGTACTTGCCGAGTTGGTGGTGCACCGGCGCATGCGGCCCCTGCTGCAGCAGTTTGTCGAACGAAACCTGGTCCCCGAGAGCGCCATGCCACGCTTCGAGGCGGCTGTGGTTTCGGCATTTCGCCTACGCAATTCGGTGCTTGCCGAGGTGCTGCTGATCAGCATTGTGTACGGGGTCGGCGTCCTGTTCATCTGGCGCCATTACGTCGCACTCGACACGGCGACGTGGTACGCGACAGGGTCGGCCGGAGGATCGCAGCTCTCGCTCGCCGGAATGTGGTTCGGGTACGTCAGTCTGCCGATATTTCAGTTCCTCTTGTGCCGGTGGTATTTCCGCTTGTTCATCTGGGCGCACTTTCTCTGGCAAGTGTCGCGCATCGAGTTGAGCCTGCTTCCTACGCATCCGGATCGTCTCGGTGGCCTGAGTTTCATTTCCGGACAGATCTATGCCTTCACCGTACTTGCCGTGGCGCATGGCGCC
>CAIZHL010000344.1 GCA_903932755.1 uncultured beta proteobacterium | reverse complement strand
TGTCCGAGTCCTTCAGGCTGTAGAGCGCGAGCGGCATCCACGCCAGCGGCGAGATCGGTTTCAGCACCTGGATGAAGGGATTGAAGGCCTGGAACAGGAGCGGCGACATGCCGATCATGAAACCGACCGGCAGGGCGATCGCCACCGCCAGCAGGAAGCCGATGGCCACCAGGCCCAGCGAATGCGAGATCTGGATGCCTATGCCTTTGTCGTTGGGACCCTTGTCGTAGAACGGATCCGACAGATACTCGACGAAGGCGTGGCCGACCTTGCCCGGGGCGGGAAAGCCGGACTGTTCCTTGCCCTTGCCCATCATGGCGGCGTATTCGCTGTCGGCGCCGGCTTGCACGACGGATTCCTTCGGCTGCGTGGCGAGCTGCCACGCGCCGAGGAAGATCGCCAGCATCAGCAGCGAAATGAACGCCGCCTTGAGCTTGAGTTTGGCTGACATGGCCGCCGCCTACGCCTTTTTGATGGCGAAGCTGTCGACGTAGGCGTCGGCCTTCAGCGGATCGAACTCCTTGCCCATGACCTTGAACTTCTTCATGGTCTCCTTGGGCGGCGTCATGCCGACTTCGGCCATGTATTTCTTGGCGTCCGTCAGCAGGTACACCTTCTCCGCGATGTCCTTGTACTTGACCTCGCCCTTGACGTAGCCCCAGCGCTTCATCTGCGTCAGGATCCAGTAGGCCATCGAGTACCAGGGGAAGGGGTCGTAGTCCACGCGCTCGGGCACGTTCCTGACGTTGCCCAGGCCGTCGGCGAACTTGCCGGTCAGCACTTGTTCCAGCACCGCCTTGGGCTGGTTGAGGTAGTTGGCGGGCGCCAACACCTCGGCCATGATCGGGCGGTTCTTCGGATCGCGCGCCATGGCGGACGCCTTGAGGATAGCGCGGTAGAGCGCGGCGAACGTGTTCGGATTCTGTTTGACGAACTCGCCCGGAACGGCAAACGAGCAGCAGGGGTGGCCGTCCCAGATTTCGCGCGAGAGGATGTGGATGAAGCCGATCTCGTCGAACACCGCGCGCTGGTTCACCGGATCCGGGCCGAGGAAGCCGTCGATGTTGCCGGCCCGCAGGTTGGCCACCATCTCGGGCGGCGGCACCACGCGCAGCTGCACGTCGGTGTCCGGATTGATGCCGTGCTCGGCGAGGTAATAGCGCAGCAGCAGGTTGTGGATCGAGAACTCGAAGGGGATGGCGAACTTGAAGCCCTTCCAGTTTTTCGCGTCGCGATTGGTCTTGTGCTTGTTGGCCAGCACGATGGCCTGGCCGTTGATGTTCTGGATGGTCATCACGTTGGTCGGCGAGACGTTCGAACCGACGCCCATCGAAATCGCGATCGGCATCGGCGCCAGCATGTGGCTGGCGTCGTATTCCTTGTTCAGCACCTTGTCGCGGATCAGCGCCCAGCCGGCCGTCTTCATCATGCTGACGTTGAGGCCTTCCTTCTTGTAGAAGCCCAGCGGGTCGGCCATGATCAGGGGGCTGGCGCAGGTGATCGGGATGAAGCCGACCTTGAGGTCCTTCTTTTCCAGCGCGCCCTTTTCCTGCGCCATGGCTTCCAGCGTGCCGAAGGGGATCAGCGAGGAGATCGCCGCCCAGGCCGTCGACGCGCCGACGGCGGAAAGGAATTTGCGCCGTTCCGCGTCCTTCGGGAACAGCGCGCGCATCACGGCGGTCTGCACCACGCGGCTGTTCAGCGCATCGACGTCACCGGCGCCGACGGCGATGTCGTGCTGGGTCTGCGAGGCATGCTGGCCGCAGTTGCAGCCGGCGATGGAGTTGTTCGCGTCGAACGGATCGTGCAGTGCCATGGTGCTCTCCCGGTGAATGGTATGAGCAGTTAGCTGCAGACTCCGTGCCAGTTGCGACAAGGGCCTGATTCGGCGTGACTATTTCGTGTTGTTCACGTTGTATTGCAATACCGAAACGATCCGCTGGCTTGTGCAACGCACCAGCAAGGGGCAAGTGTCCCGCCGCTTTCGCCACTTTGGGGCATGCCGACAAATCCAGGCCGAGTCTCAGTCGTGTCGCAGTGCAGCCCTGCTTGTCCGGGCCCGCTCAGCTGATCCTGGTGCGTCGCGCGGAACTTGCGCCAAGCGGCGCCAGCAGCGATTTGCGGATGCGCTCCAGCGAGGCCAGTGCGGCCTGCGGATTTTGATCGAACCGGGCGCGGACGATCGCGCCGTCTACCGCCAGAGCCAGGTCCATCGCCTGCCGCTTGCGCTGCCGCGAGGCCGGGAGCAGTGCTGCGATCGCATCCGCCATGTCCTGCTTGTGGCGTCGCGTGATTGCCACGACTTCGGGCAGCGTCTCGCCCAGTTCGCCGACGCTGTTGATGAAGGCGCAGCCGCGGTAGCCGTCGTCGCCGAACCATTCGCCGAGGGCCGGCACCAGAGCCTTGCTGTCGCCGCCGTGGCGTTGCAGGGCAGCGACGAACCAGGCCATCCAGCGCCGGTGGCGGTACTCGAGGAATTCGCGGACGAGTTCGTTCTTGCTCGGGAAGTGGCGGTAGAAGGTCAGCTTGGCGACGCCGGATGCCGCGATCACGCGGTCGATTCCCGTGGCGCGGATGCCGTCGCGATAGAACAGGTCGTGCGCCGTAAGCAGGATGCGCTCGCGCGCGCCGGGAGCCGGCGCGGCAGGGGCAGTGTTCCGTTTGGCGGCAGGCATGGCCGAATTGTAGACAGATCTGTCTACCTTGTATAGACTTGCTCGCGCGACTGGAGCGAACCAGCCCAGCACTTGCCGAGGAGCCGATCATGGAAAGCAAACCCCCCGTTCCGCCATTCACCCCGGAAACCGCCGCGCAGAAGGTGCGCATGGCCGAGGATGCCTGGAATACCCGCGACCC
>CAIZHL010000343.1 GCA_903932755.1 uncultured beta proteobacterium | reverse complement strand
AGGCCGAATTTTTCGCGGAGGCTCATGTCCTTCAGCATGCCCATCAGGCGCGCTCCGAAACACGTTCGCCGAGCAGGCCGGACGGACGGAAGACCAGCACCAGGATCAGCATCAGGAAGGCGAATACGTCCTGGTAGTTGCTGCCGAAGAGGACGAAGTTGGCGCCGTCGGCACAATGCTCGCCCATCCAGGCCATGCCCTCGCTCGCGCCCGGCCAGCGGCAGAGGTCGCTGAAGTCCCCGATGTAGCCGGTACCCAGCGCTTCCACCAGGCCGAGCAGCAGGCCGCCGAGCATGGCGCCGGCGATGTTGCCGATGCCGCCCAGCACCGCCGCGGAGAAGGCCTTGAGGCCGAGGGTGAAGCCCATGGTGTAGTGCGCGATGCCGTAGTAGGAGCCGTACATCACGCCGGCGACGGCGCCCAGGCCGGCGCCGATGACGAAGGTGGCGGCGATTACCCGATTGGCATTGATGCCCATCAGGCTGGCGACGTGGACGTTTTCCGCTGTGGCGCGGATGGCGATGCCGAAACGGGTGCGATAGACGAACCACGACAGGCCGGCCATCATCGTGAAGGAGAGCAGGATGATGGTGATTTGCACGGCGCTGATCGCCGCGGTGCCGATGCTGAAGCTCGGGTTTTCGATGATCTGCGGAAAGGCCAGCGGATTGCGGCCCCAGATAAGCAGGGCGGCATGTTGCAGGATGATGGACATGCCTATCGCCGTGATCAGCGGTGCCAGGCGCGGCGCATGGCGCAGGGGGCGGTAGGCGGCGCGTTCGAGCAGGTAGCCGATGGTCATGCAGGCCGGAATTGCCGCCATGACTCCGGCAAGGACGATGGCCAGTGGCGGCATGCCGCTGCCGGCAAGCGAGGTGATGATGGAAAAGGCCACCATGGCGCCGATCATCACTACTTCGCCGTGGGCGAAGTTGATCAGTTGGATCACCCCATAGACCATGGTGTAGCCAAGTGCGACAACGGCATATACGCTGCCGGTGGTGAGGCCGTTGATGATTTGCTGCAGCAGGATGTCCATGTCGCGCGGGTATCCAAAAAAACGGGGAAGCCGCCGGAGGGCGACTTCCCCGTTTCGTTTCAGCGGATGCTTACTTCTTCGCGGGAGCAGCGGGAGCCGGAGCCGCCGCCGGAGCAGCAGGTGCAGCAGCAGCCGGAGCAGTAGCCGGAGCAGCAGCCGGAGCAGCAGCCGGAGCAGCAGCCGGAGCAGCAGCAGCCGGAGCAGCCGCCGGAGCAGCCGGAGCAGCCGGAGCAGCAGCCGGAGCAGGTGCCGAGGCCGCTGCATACTCATCCAGAGTCATCGACTTTCCGCTCTTGAGAATGGCGACGGGCGTGATCTTTCCATCCTTCAAGGTAAAGATCGTCATCTCCGCATCCTTGCGGTCGCCTTTTTCATCGAACTGGATGCTGCCGCTAGCACCGCTGTGGTTGCTGGCCGCCAGTACGGGCAGGTACTTCGCCGGATCAGGCGAGTCCGCCTTCTTCATCGCGGCAATCAAAAGGTTGGCTGCGTCGTAAGTGAAAGGCGAGTAGAGGATGGGCTCGGCCTTGAACTTGGCCTTGTAGGCGTCAAGGAATTTCTTGCCTGCGGCCTGGACCGGGATGCCCGCCTGCGAACAGATCAGGCCTTCGGCCGCCGCTCCGGCCAACTCGGCCATCTTGTCGGTACAGGCGCCGTCGCCGAAGGCGAACACCGCGGTCATCTTCAGTTCACGTGCCTGCTTGAGCAGCGGGCCGCCGGTAGCGTCCATGCCGCCGTAGAACACGGCATCAGGCTTCTTGCCCTTGACCTTGGTCAGCACGGCCTTCCAGTCGACGGTCTTGTCGGTGCCCTTTTCGCGCGGCAGCACCTTCACGCCGGCGGCCTTGAGGGATTTCTCCACTTCGTTGGCGAGACCTTCGCCGTAGGCGGTGGCGTCGTCGATCACTGCAACCGTTTTTAGTTTGTTGGTGCCGGCAAGGTAGTTGGCGACGGCCGGTCCCTGCTGGTCGTCGCGGCCAACAACGCGGAACACGCCCTTGAAGCCCTGTTCGGTCAGCGCCGGGTTGGTGGCGGAGCCGGAGATCATGGGAATGTTGGCCCCGTTATAAATAGCCGAGGCCGGGATGGTGGTACCTGAGTTGAGGTGGCCGACGATGCCGGCAACCTTGGCGTCGACCAGTTTCTGCGCGACGGTGTTGCCGACTTTGGGATCGGACTGGTCGTCTTCGGACATCAGTTCGAACTTGACCTTGCGGCCGCCAAGGCTGAGGCCGGCAGCGTTGGCTTCGTCGACCGCCAGGCGCGCACCGTTCTCGTTGTCCTTGCCCAGGTGCGCAATGCCGCCGGTGAGGGGCGCGACGCTGCCGATCTTGATCACCAGCGGAGGCGGCGGGGGGGGGGCCTGAACCGGGGGTGGCGGGGGCGGCTCTTCCTTGCCGCAGCCCATCAGGGCAACGGCAGCGATTACGGAAAGCGCGAGGGCTTTGGGGGCGACAGTCATGGCAAGGCTCCGGTAAGGTCAGGGAATCGGGGAGGATACGTCGGAAGGCAAATCAAGGCACGGATTTTTGCCTTCCGGGATTGACTTGTCAATGCCGGATTGCCCATCGACATGGAGTTCCATCGGCAGACCGTGCCGGCGTTTGCCGGGCGGACCCGCCCCCGGGGGCAATCGTTCGCCGTCCGGTGGGTGGAGAAAACAAGGGCCGGCCCCTCCAGCAGAGGGCCCGGCCCGGCTTCCCGCAATGCCGTTTCTTACTTGGCGCCGGCGAGAATCCACTTGATCAGGGTCTTCAGATCCTCGTCCTTGATGGCGGTATTCGGCGGCATCGGGATCTGGCCCCATACGCCCTTGCCGCCCTTCCTGACTTTTTCAGCCAGCATGGCCTCGTCGGTCGCCTTGTATTTCTTCGCCACTTCCTGATAGGCGGGACCGACCAGCTTCTTGTCGACCGCGTGGCAAGCCATGCAGCCGCTCTTGGTGGCCAGATCCTTGTTGGCGAGCGCGGGGGCCGAGGCGACAACGCCGGCGACAACCAGGGCGGAGATCAAAACTGATTTCATGTTGAGTTCCTTTTCTTGAATGAACGAGTGGGCGCCGACGGAGACCGAAACGAGGCGAATGCTACTCAATGCGGCGCATGCAAAAAATGCTTCAGATCAAGTTATCAGCTCTTGCAGGTTCGCCGTGGGTGTCGAGCAAGTAACGCCGCGACAGACCCAGGCGTTGACATTATCGCTTTCCGGCTTGGCCAGTGTTGCCGGCAGGCCGGAGAGCCCGTTGGGCAGCGCCAGAACCATGCGGCCGGGATCGGCGCCGAGGGCGCGCGACCAATTGCCCATGTCCGTCTCAGGGCCTCTCAGGATGATGGTTTCCGGAGGGGTGAGTGCTTCTTCGAGAGCGCGCAACAGGCTGCCGAAGCCTCCCGGGGAGTGAGCGATGGTCGGCCAGAAAAGCTGCAGGGTCTTTTCGGCCGCATCGAGGTAGCGGGTCTCGCCCAGCAGGTGGCCCAGCCGTTGCAGGGCAAATGCGGCGACACCGTTGCCGGCCGGGGTGGCGTTGTCGTGGCCGGTCTTGGGGCGATGGATCAGTTCCTCGTGGTCGTGGGCGGTGAAGAAGAAACCGCCGGCGT
>CAIZHL010000342.1 GCA_903932755.1 uncultured beta proteobacterium | reverse complement strand
TGAACGGAGGCCAGTGAAATGAAACCAAGCCCGTTGGCCAGGGTGGGGCAGGAGCTCCAGGCCTACCTCAACGAAGCGGATTTCGGCTGGCAGCTGCTGGTCGTCGCCGCCTGCCTGCTGCTGGCCGTGCTCGGCGCGCGCCTGCTGCGCGCGGGGACGCCGGCCGAGGGCCGCGCCTGGGAGCTCGGCCACGGCGGCCTGCAGCGCATCGCCTTTCCGCTGCTGGCGTTGCTGCTGGTGCTGCTGGCGCGCGTCGTTGCCGAAACCTGGATCAGCGTCGGCCTGTTCGCCGTTGTGATACCGCTGCTGGCTTCGCTGGCGGTGATCCGTGCGGTGTTCTACGTGCTGCGCGTCAGCCTGGTCGGCGCCGCCTGGCTGGCCTCGTTCGAGCGCGTGTTCGCCCTGCTGGTGTGGGCCATCGTCGCCCTGCACATCATCGGCCTGCTGCCCGACCTGATCGCCGTGATCGACTCGCTCGGCTTCAATGTCGGCAAGCACCGGCTCAGCCTGTGGGACCTTCTGCAGGGTGTGGTCGCGGTGCTGGTCACGGTACTGGCGGCGCTCTGGCTGTCGAGCGCCATCGAGGCGCGCCTGGATCGGGCGGCCGGCCTCGACGACAACCTGCGCCAGGTGTTCGCGCGACTGTCCAAGTCGCTGCTGATCGTGCTGGCGGTGCTGATCGTGCTGCCCATGGTCGGCATCGACCTCACCATGCTTTCGGTGTTCGGCGGCGCGCTCGGCGTCGGCCTCGGCCTCGGCCTGCAGAAGATCGCCAGCAACTATGTCTCGGGTTTCATCATCCTGCTCGACCATTCGATCCGCATCGGCAACACCATTGCCGTCGGTAACGACCGCGGCGTGGTGACCAGCATCACCACGCGCTACACCGTGTTGAAGAACGGGACCGGCCTCGAATCCCTGGTGCCCAACGAGTTGCTGGTCGGCGCGGTGGTGCAAAACGAGTCATACAGCGATTCCCTGATGCGCGTCGCACTGCCGGTGCAGGTGGCCTACGACAGCGACCTGGAGCGCGCCATGGCGATCCTGGTGGCGGCCGCGCAGGCCCAGCCGCGCGTGCTGGCCGACCCGGCGCCGGCGGTATTGGTCAAGGACTTCGCCGAGTCGGGCATCAACCTCGAACTCGGCATTTGGATCGCCGACTCGGGCAACGGCACCGGCCCCCTGCGTTCCGACATCAACCTCGCCATCTGGCGCGGGTTCAAGCAGGCCGGCATCTCGATTCCATTTCCGCAACGCGAAATTCGCATCATCAACGAGGCAGCCCATGAGTGAAACCCGACTGATCCACGGCTTCCACGCCATCACCGCCAAGCTGCGCCACGCCGCCGACGACGTCAAGGAAATCACCGTCGCCGAGGGCCGCCAGGACGGCCGCATGCGCGACCTGCTGAAGCTCGCCGAGTCCCACGGCGTGCGCGTGATCCTCTCGGATGCCAAGCGACTCGACGGCCTGGCCGGCGGCACGCAGCATCAGGGCGTGGTGGCGAAGGTCAATGCGCAGGCGAAGCACGTGACGCTGGACGACGTGCTCGACGGCCTCGGCGAGCAACCGCCGCTGCTGCTGGTGCTGGACGGCATCACCGATCCGCACAACCTCGGCGCCTGCCTGCGCGTGGCCGACGCTGCCGGGGCGCATGCCGTGGTGGCGCCCAAGGACAAGGCCTGCGGCCTCAACGCCACCGTGATCAAGGTCGCCAGCGGCGCCGCCGACACGGTGCCCTACATCGTCGTCACCAACCTCGCGCGCAGCTTGCGCGAGATGCAGGAACGCGGCATCTGGGTGATCGGCGCGGCGGGCGAGGCGGCCAAGGAACTCTATGCGATCGACCAGAAGGGCCCCTGCGCCTGGGTGCTCGGCGCAGAAGGCGACGGCATGCGCCGCCTGACGCGCGAAACCTGCGACGAACTGGCGAAGATCCCGATGCACGGCAGCGTGGAAAGCCTCAATGTTTCCGTCTCCGCCGGCATCTGCCTGTTCGAGGCGCGGCGCCAGCGCGGCGCCTGAGGCGGTTTGGTCAAGCCGGCCGGTGCGTCGGATGGAAATGCCGGCGCTTGATACGCGGGTGCGGGGTCGGGCGCGACTTGTCGTTCGTCGTTCTTCCGATGCTCCAACTTCCGGTTCGCGACTGGCCATCGCCGTCCCGCCAGCGCCGACTTTTTAGGGTCGTGCGCAATCATGTTGCCCCTGGCTAAGCCAATCCGGCATCGCCGGGGAATGCCCGATCCGCAACTGCCGCCATTTGTGGTTCCGCAGCGGGCGGTATGCCTGCTTACTATTGTTTCCTGCTATTCTTGACGACTCGGTTTTGCGCGCCTGAATCGGACGCGCAGGACGGTGTCCCGGGGCGATTCGATCCGGCGACCGACCGGTTTGATGGAGATTCGCACTTGCTCAAGCATTATATTTTTTGGGGACTTTTTGCCCTCGTCCTGATCGGCATCGGCGTCAGCTTGTGGGATCGGCACCGCCGCTCGCAGCGGGCGAAGGCGCTGGAGGCAGCCTATCGCGCGGGAGCGGCGTCCGCCGCTGCCCCTGCGGGTTCCCCTGCCGTCGGTCCCGCTGCGAAGCCGCCGGCGAGGCCCGCCGCAAGCCCGCTGGAGGCCGCTTTCGACCCCAACGCGACGCGGGTTCATTTTCGCGGAGCGGGGGAGAGCGAGGCCCCGGCGGTGCTGCATCGCGACGCGGCGCCCTTGCCGGCGCAGAAGTCCGCCCGTCTGGTTTGCGTCGGCGGCGGTCAGAAGGACCACAGCTTCGCCGTCACGGCCGCCGGCATCACGATCGGGCGCGACCCGAAGAACGATGTCGTCATTGCCGACCCGCGGGTCTCATACCACCATGCCTGGATCGGCATCATCGAGCACAAGGCGATTCTGCGCGACCTCGGCTCGACCAACGGCACCTTCCTCAACGCGCAGATCGCCGCGCCGGTGAGCGAGGTCGTGCTGAGTCCCGGCGATACGATCTTCTTCGGCGGCCACGGCCGCGACCAGTTCCGCTTCGTGGTGGAGTGAGCGGGACGGCGGCGGTCGGTCGCCGCCGTCAGGTTTCTTCGGTGAGCAGGGATACCCCGAGCAGCGCGCGACGCTTCAGCCATGGGCTGGGGCGGTAGCGCGGGTCGCCGTAGAAATCCTGCATGGCTTCGAGGATCGCCAGGATGTTTCTGGCGCCCAGCGCGTCGCCGAAGGCGAGCGGGCCTTGCGGGTAGCCCAGCCCCAGGTTGACCGCGCGGTCGATGTCGGTCGGGCTGGCGATGCGCTGCTGGGCGATGTCGCAGCCGATATTGACGATGCAGGAGAGGATGCGCTGGGCGACGAAGCCGCCGCTGTCGCGCATCACGCTGACGGCGCTGCCGTCGGCGGCGAACAGGGCGTGCGCGGCGTCGCGCATTTCCGGCGCGGTCAGCGGCGTGGTCATCAGGCTGCGGCGTGCGCCCTTGCCGGCCGCGATGCCGAACAGGCAGTCGATGCCGACGGTATGCCGCGGGTCGAGTCCCTGTTCGACGCAGCAGGTGGTGATGTCGGCGCCGAGCGGGGTGACGATGCACAGGGCGTCGCTGCCCGGCACGTAGTCGGCTTCGACCGTGACGCCGGCGGCGGCCGCGATGTCGCGCAGTACGTCGGCCCATTCCGGATGGGTCTGGCTGACCCAGACCCGGTCGGGCAGGACGGTCGGTGCGGCGATAGGCGGGATGCCGGCGGCCTTGCCCTCTGCGTAGTCATAGAAGCCGCGCCCGGTCTTGCGGCCGAGCAGGCCGCCGGTGAGGCGCTGCGCCGCGATCGGCGAGGGCCGGTAGCGCGCTTCCTGGTAATACTGGTTGTAGATCGACTCCATCACCGGCTGCGAGACGTCGAGGCCGGTGAGGTCCATCAGTTCGAAGGGGCCCATGCGAAAGCCGGCGGCCTCGCGCATGATGCAGTCGATCTCGCGGAAATCGGTGACGCCCTCGCCGAGGATGCGCAGCGCCTCGGTGACGAAGCCGCGCCCGGCGTGGTTGACGATGAAGCCGGGCGTGTCCTTGGCGCGCACGGCGCTGTGGCCCATGCGCCGGCCCAGTGCCAGCAGCGCGTCGGCGGCCCACGGCGCGGTGAGCAGGCCGTCGATGACTTCGACGATCTTCATCAGCGGCACGGGGTTGAAGAAGTGGAAGCCGGCGACGCGCTCCGGCCGCTTGCAGGCGGCGGCGATCGAGGTGACCGAGAGCGACGAGGTGTTGGTGGCGAGGATGCATTCGGCGCTGATGATGTCTTCCAGTTGCTGGAACAACTGTTTCTTGACATCGAGGTTTTCGACGATGGCTTCGACGATGACCTGCGCCGAAGCCATTTCGTCGAGCCGGCGCACCACTTCGAGCCGGGTCGAGGCGGCAGCGAGCGCGTCTGCCGAGATCTTGCCTTTTTCCGCCAGCTTCGCCAGGGTGGCGACCACCGCTTCGCGGGCATTGGCGGCGGCGCCGTGCAGTGCGTCGAACAGCAGGACGCGGATGCCGGCCTGGGCGGCGATCTGCGCGATGCCGCGACCCATGGCGCCGGTGCCGACGATGCCGAGACAAAGAGACGGCGATTGAATGTCTACGGACATGCGTTTTCTCCTCGGCGTGGTGCCTGCGCGGCAGGTGTGCGGCGGGGGCTGCTCAATGCCCTACCAGAGCTTCCACCAGGGTTCCTTCTGGTTCAGGCCGCGGGCGTAGTACTCGCTTTTCGGGAAGTTCCTGCGCATCACGCGCTCGGCGTCGTCGCGCAGGTCGGCCATGCCGAGCGCATCGTAGGCCTTGATCATGATGAACAGGGCTTCTTCGTTGGCCGGTGCGTCCGGGTAGGTCTTGACCGCGGTCTGCGCCCGGTTGAGCGCTGCAACGTAGGCTTCGCGCTTCATGTAGTAGCGCGCGACATGCACCTCGTTCGAAGCCATGGCGTTGACCAGGTATTTCATGCGCGCCGTGGCATCCGGCGCGTATTTGCTTTCCGGGTACTTGCTGACCAGTATCTTGAAGGCGTCGAAGGAGTCGCGCGCGGCTTTCGGGTCGCGCTCGGTGAGGTCCTGCAGGGTGACGTAGCCCATCAGGCCGAGGTCTTCGTTGAAGTTGGCGAGGCCCTTGAGGTAGTAGGCGTAATCGACGTTGGGGTGGTTGGGGTGGAGGCGGATGAAGCGATCGCAGGAAGCGATCGTCGATGCCACTTCGCCCTGGCGGAAATAGGCGTAGGCGACTTCCAGCTGCGCCTGCTGCGCGTAGCGGCCGAAGGGGAAGCGCGCTTCGAGCTTTTCGAAATACTTGATGGCCTTGTCGTAGGCGCCGTCGTTCATCGCGCCCTTGGCTTCCGCATAGAGCTTGTTGGCCGACCAGCTGGAGGTTTCGTCGATCTGCTCGGGCAGCAGGCCGCAGCCGCCGAGCAGTCCGCTGCCGACGCTGGCGCCGATGACCAGGATGGGGGCGATTGCCCGCAGGAATGCCGCTAAACTACGCCTGGTGAAAACCTCGCACGAAATTCCGCCCGATTATAGCCCAAGCCCCGCGTCGCCCCGGCCCACGGAAGTCCCTGCGGAATGCGCCGGATGGCGGCTCGACGCGGTGTTGGCGAAGCTCTTCGCCGAACATTCGCGCAGCCGTTTGCAGGGCTGGCTCAAGCAGGGCCTGATCCGCCTCGACGGCGCCGAAGCCGAACCCAAGCGCAAGGTGTATGGCGGCGAGAGCATAGCCTTCGCGGCAGATTTCGCCGTGGCGTCAGCGCCGACTTTTACCGATGCGGCAGAGGACATTGCGTTGCATGTGGTGTTCGAGGATGAGGACCTGGTCGTGATCGACAAGCCGGCGGGGCTGGTGGTCCATCCGGGCAACGGCAACGCGTCGGGGACGTTGCTCAACGCGCTGCTGCACCACTCGCCGCAACTGGCCGCGATTCCCCGCGCCGGCATCGTGCATCGCCTGGACAAGGACACCAGCGGCCTGCTGGTGGTGGCGAAGACGCTGACGGCACAGACCGACCTGGTGCGCCAGATGCAGGCGCGCTCGGTCAAGCGCCATTACCTCGCGCTGGCGCTGGGTTCGGTGGAGCGCGACGGCACGGTCGATGCGCCGCTCGGCCGCCATGCCGTGCAAAGGACCAAAATGGCCATCGTGCGCGCCGGCGGCAAGGAGGCCCGCACGCATTACGCGGTGCTCGAGCGATTCACCCGGTGCACCTTGCTCGAGTGCCGGCTGGAGACGGGGCGCACGCATCAGATCCGCGTCCATCTGGCATCGATCAAGCATCCGCTGGCCGGCGATCCGGCTTACGGCAAGTCGAAGAGCGGCGACGCCCGCCTCGATGCGTTTCCGCGCCAGGCGCTGCATGCCTGGCGGCTGGCGCTGGTGCATCCTGTGAGCGGCGCGGAGATGGCGTGGGAATCGCCCTTGCCGGTGGACTTCGCGCAATTGCTGGATGTCCTGCGTGAGTAGTTTCATCTTGCCGGACTGGGAAGCGCCGGCCGGTGTGCGCGCGCTGTCGACCACGCGCGGCGGCGGTGTCAGCGCGTCGCCGTGGCAAAGCTTCAACCTCGGCGACCACGTCGGCGACGATCCGCGGGCGGTTGCGGCGAATCGCGCCCTGCTGCGGCGCGAACTGCCGGCAGAGCCGGTGTGGCTGGACCAGGTACACGGCGTGCGCTGCGTCGATGCCGCGACGGCCAAGCCCGGCGAGCAGGCCGACGCTGCTTTTACGCGGCAGCGCGGCGTGGTCTGTGCGGTGCTGACCGCCGACTGCCTGCCGCTGCTGTTGTGCGACCAGCGTGCGACCGTGGTCGGCGTCGCCCACGCCGGCTGGCGCGGTCTGGCCGCCGGCGTGATCGAGGCGACGGTGGCGGCAATGGAGGAACCGGGCGAGCGCCTGATGGCCTGGCTCGGGCCGGCGATCGGGCCGCAGGCCTTCGAGGTCGGCGGCGAGGTGCGCGAAATCTTCCTTGCCGCCGATTCCGGTGCGGCGGAAGCCTTTGCCGCTGCGGCCGACGGCAAATGGCTGTGCGACATCTACCGGCTGGCGCGACGGCGCCTGCAGGCGCTCGGGATTCGCCGTGTCGCTGGCGCCGTCCCAGGGGATACCGCTGCGCATAACTTTTGTACGGTGAATGACGCGCAACGCTGGTTTTCCTACCGCCGCGACGGCGTCACCGGGCGCATGGCCAGCCTGATCTGGCTGGAATAGTGCCGCGGGCTTACTCGTCGGTCGCTTCGCGCGGCGAATCCTGTCCGTCTTTTTCCGCCGCACGGCGCTCGGCCATTGCCTTGGTGCGCCTGCGTTGCGGCGTGCCGAACAGCCACAGGAACAAGGCCAGGGGAGCCAGCCCGTAAAAGCCGAACGTAAGCGCGCCGGCGGTAAAATTCGCCTCCGTCGCCGCCATGAGCAGGGTGACGTAGAGCCAGCCGATCGCAATAACGTACATGGGCCGATTTTACGGACATGCTGCGGCGAGCGCCTTGCTTGACACCATCTATTGTGCAGTGCAAAATCGACCCCGTTTTTTCAGGAGCCCCGGATGTCCTCTTCCCCCGATCAGAATGCCGCCATGCAAGCCATGCTTCAGGCTGGAAATGCCATGGCCCAAGGTTTCAGCCAATTCCTTGCCGAGCAGCAGAAAAAGGCGACCGCAACGCCCGGAGGCCTTAATCCGGCTGCCTGGACGCCGGAATCCGAGGCGCTCAAGGCACTGCAACAGGAATGGATGGGGCGCCACGCGCAACTCTGGCAAGGAATGTTGGGCAAGGCACCCGACCAGCCGGCGCCGCAGATCGTCGGTCCGGAGCCGGGCGACAAGCGCTTCGATCATCCGTCCTGGACATCGAGCCCGATGTATGACTACCTGCGGCAGGCCTATCTGATCAATTCGGAGTACATCAAGCGCATGGCCGACGAGGCGCCGGTGGCTGACGGACAGGCCAAGACCCGCATGCGCTTCATGGCGCGGCAGATGGTCGACGCCATGGCGCCGTCGAACTTCCTTGCCACCAATCCCGAATTCGTCCAGAAAGCCCTCGAAACCAAGGGCGAAAGCATCCAGCAGGGCATCAAGAACCTGCTCGGCGACCTGGAAAAAGGGCGGATTTCGATGACCGACGACACCGCCTTCGAGGTGGGTCGCAACCTGGCGGTCACCCCGGGTGCCGTGGTTTACGAAAACGAGCTGATGCAGTTGCTGCAGTATTCGCCGCAGACCGAGAAGGTGGCGGCACGGCCCTTCCTGATGGTGCCGCCCTGCATCAACAAGTACTACATCCTCGACCTGCAGCCGGAAAATTCCGTGGTGCGCTATGCCGTCGAGCAGGGCAACACGGTATTCCTGATTTCCTGGAAGAACGTGCAGGCCGATCTCGGCCACCTGACCTGGGACGACTACATCGAAAAGGGCGCCCTGCAGGCGATCACCGTGGTGCAGGCCATCACCAAGATGGACCAGATCAATGCGCTGGGTTTCTGCGTCGGCGGCACCATCCTCAGCTCCGCCCTGGCCGTGGCCGGCAGTCGCGGCGAAAGTCCCGTGGCGTCGCTGACCCTGCTCACCACGCTGCTCGACTTTGCCGATTCCGGCGAGATCGGCTGCCTGGTCGACGAGAAAGCGGTGCAGCTCCGCGAGGCCACCATCGGCAAGGGCGGCCTGCTCAAGGGCAGCGAACTGGCGCAGGTTTTTTCCGCCCTGCGCGCCAACGACCTGATCTGGCAATACGTGGTGGGCAACTACCTCAAGGGCAACAAGCCGCCGGCCTTCGATCTGCTCTACTGGAATTCGGACGCGACCAATCTGCCGGGCCCCTTCCTCGCCTGGTACCTGCGCAACATGTATCTGGAAAACAACCTGCGCATCCCCGGAAGGCTGGAAATGTGCGGCGTCAAGGCGGACCTCGGCCGCGTCGACATGCCGGCCTTTGTCTATGCCAGCCGCGAGGACCACATCGTGCCGTGGAAGTCGGCCTACCTGAGCCGAAATCTGCTCGGCGGCGATACCACCTTTGTGCTGGGCGCCTCGGGACACATTGCCGGCGTCATCAACCCGGCGGTCAAGAACAAGCGCAGCCATTGGCTGAACGACAGCACCACGGCGAACGCCGACGAATGGTTCGACACCGCGACCGAGGTCAAGGGCAG
>CAIZHL010000341.1 GCA_903932755.1 uncultured beta proteobacterium | reverse complement strand
GCAGTCGCCGGGCTTGGGTTTCAGCAGCGCGTGGCAGACTTCGCACTCGTAGAAATACTGGCAGGCATCGGTGGGCATGGTTTCGGTCTTGACGTGGCCGCACTTGGGACAGGTCAGGGTCGATTCGAGAATCATCCCTGCTTCAGCCAGCCGGCGATCTCGTCCTTGCTCGGCATGCGGCCGAAGACCGCGACTTCCTCGTCGATCACCAGCGCCGGAGTGGTGGTGATCGGGTAGGCCATGATTTCCTTCATGTCGCGCACGTGCTCGAAGCTGGCATCCATGCCCTGTTCGGCGACCACTTCGCGCGTGAGTTGTTCGAGGCGCTGGCACTTGGCACAGCCGGTGCCGAGGATCTTGATCAGCATGATGCTCTCCTGTTTTCGATGAAATTGAGGGCGACGACCAGTGTCGTCACGAAACCGCCGACGACGAGGATCAGGGTTGTTGCCGGCGTACCGTCCACCCAGGCGCCGTAAGCCAGCCCGGCCAGCGTGGAGAACAGCGCCACCAGCCCGACATAGGTCCAGGCCTTGAGCTTGCCGATGATGGCGGCGGTGATCAGGATGCTTTGCAGCGAGAGTTCGGGGTCGGCCATCAGGTAGGCGATCAGCGGGCCGGGATGCATGCCCAGCGAAAGGAACATCTTCGCGATCGGCACTTCGACCAGGGTCGGGAAATACATGAAGACGCCGAACACCACGCCGGCGAGGTTAGCCGCGACGGTGTTGCTGCCGGCGACCGCCCTGATCCATTCGGGCTGGATGAAGACGCGGATGACGCCGACCAGGAACACGCCGACCACCAGCAGCGGAAAGATCATCTTGACGAAGCGCCAGGTCTCCCACAGCCATTGCTGCATGTCCCAGGCTTCGAAGCGGCGCGCCTGCGGCAACAGCGCCGCGCACAGCAGCGGCACCGCCAGCGTGCGGCCGCTGACCGTGATGGCGAGTCCGGCTTCCGTGACGCGCAGGCCCAGTGCGGCGAAGGCCAATGTCAGTACGGTCAGCACCAGGGCGGGCACGGTGAGCCGGTTCACGCCGTTGTCGATCAGGCCGAGGCCGCGCCAGGCGGCAGCGCCGATCAGCCCGAGCAGCGCGATCAGCGCCACGCCCTGCAGGCTGAGGCCTTCGGCGCCGGTTGCTAAATTGGCGGGAACCCAGCGATCGAGCAGCGCCTGCGCGCTTGCCGCCCCGGGCCAGGCCATGCTGTGCTGCCAGAGCGTCGCGGTGAGCAGGTCGACCTTGAGCGTGCCGGCGATCAGCAACGCCACCAGCGTGCCGAGGAACAGCAGCGTGCGCGGCGGCACGCGGCCGTCGCCGGCGAAGGCGCGCGCATCGCCCTGCCGTGCGGCCTCGCTCCTGCGAAAGACCATCGCCATGATCATGCCGATGCCGATGCCGAACAAGAGCGCCAGCACGATGCGCGCGATGGCGATCTCGGCGCCGAGCGCGACGCCGGTGTAGGACAGCGCAAGGATGTTGGCGGCGGGGGCGAAGAAGAGGAAGGTAATCGCCGGTCCCAGCCCCGCGCCCTTGCTGTAGATGCCGGCGAACAGCGGCTGCACGGTGCAGGAGCAGACGGCGAGGAGGCTGCCGGCGCCGGCGGCGGCCGGGTAGGCCACCCAGCGCGGCGCGTCCGGCCCGAGGTAGCGCGTGATCGAGGCCTGCGGCATCAGCGCCGAGAGCGCGCCGGCGATGAAAAAAGCCGGCACCAGGCACAGCAGCACGTGCGCCGCGAGGTAGGAGGCGAGGCTGGCGACGCCGCCCTGCAGGGCGGGGATCAGGTAGTCCATCAGGTGCCCCGTTCGTACCAGCCCTTGCTGGAGTTGACCACCTTGACAACCAGCAGCATCACCGGCACTTCGATCAGCACGCCGACCACGGTGGCCAGGGCAGCGCCGGACTCGAAGCCGAACAGGCTGATGGCG
>CAIZHL010000340.1 GCA_903932755.1 uncultured beta proteobacterium | reverse complement strand
CAGCCAGGAAAAGAAAATCGAAGTGGTCGAAAACCTCTGGCAGGTCGCCTTCGCCGACGGCCAGCTCGACGCCCACGAACAGCACTTCATGCGCAAGATCGCCGATCTGCTCTACATCTCGCAGTCCGACTACGTCGCGGCCAAGCAGCGGGCGCGGGAAAAGAGCTGACTATCGCCGCACCCCACGGCAGGCTTTGCACAGCCTGCCGGCTTCGCGGGCGCATATCGGTGGTCTGCGCCCCCCCGCTCCGCCCAGCACCAGCGCTGTGCGTTCCTTCGGGAGTTTCTCAGACAGGTGCCCGCGATCGGCGCTTATTGACCCGCGGCGAGCTTGCACTCCAGCACGGCTTTCCTGCCTTCTTCCTCGCCGACCTGCGTCAGCTTGGTTCGCGCATAGAGCAGCCCCAGCTTGACCTCCTGCCAGATGTAATAAAGCTTTCCGGCCACGGTATCCACTTCGATGCTGTCGGTATTTTCCGATTTCGACGTAATCGTGTGCCTGCCGGGGGCGACTTCCTTGTAGAAGTAGGTCTTGGCGGCACTTTGACCCAGCGGTTTGCCATCGACCTCCACATCCATGCGTATGGCGGCGCCGATGGATTCGTTGCGGTAAATATAGAGTCCCGCCACGCCGGGCTTGGGCGTGAAGGACTTGAGTTGCGCATCTCTTCCGGCATCCCCCATCGGAACGCTGGCGCAACCCGCCAGGCCGATTGCGACCAGCAAAACGACGATGATTCCTTTAAGCATGGCTTCCCTTCCTCCCTTGAAAAAAACCGACGGCCCCTGCCGCATTTCCGCCCGCTCGATTACTGCGCCAGCACCTTCCTGACGGCCTGCTGCCAGACGGCCGCCAGCTTTTTGAACCAGCGCGCTGCGATCCATCCACGAGTCGCCCTCGGCCAGGATGCGGTACTTGAAGGAATCCGGCGCCAGGCCGTTATTCAGGTGGCCGGCGAACTCATTGGCATAAATGACTGGATTGGACACGGTGGTTCTCCCCGGGTCAAGGGCTTACGCTTTGGGCAGCCGCCGGCCGGCGCGCCGGGCCGGGCAGCGCCTGCAGCACCAGCGCGGTGCGTTCGGCCACCGACTGGTCCCGGTCGAGTCGAAGCACCGGGCAGCGGCGTTGCGCCAGCCAGCACAACTGGTTGTTCAGGCTGCGGGCGTCCAGCGGGCCATCGTCGTAGCGGGCCGCCCACTGCAGCAGCCTTGGTTTCGCCGTGCCGTAGTGTTCCGCATTGCGCCTGGCGAGGCACCGCAGCCGCAGTTCGGTCGGCAGGTAGAGAAAGACGACCAGGTCGAACAGGTCTTCGACCTCGCGTCCCCAGCCGGCGACGGAGCCGGAAATCACCGCACCGGGACATCCGCGGAGATCGTCAAGCAGGCGGGACAGGCGTTCCTGCGGTGCCCGCGGCAGCGAAAAGGGCCGCGGCGTCTGCTGCCAGTAATACGCGTCGGAATCCAGGTGCCTGAGATGCAAGGCCTCCGCCAGGGCCATGCCGAGCGATGTCGTCCCCGACCCGGGGGCGCCGGTGATCATGAGGTTCATGGACTTGCGCGGGAAATTGAGCGCGAAAAAGTCGGCGCTGGCGACGCGGCGGCAGATGGTCTGAAATGCCAAATCATGCTGACCTCTTTTGTTCGATGTACACCAGCTTAAGACAGCGCCATGGGAAGCCGACCCCTTAGCGTTCCGAAGTCTGGAAGTTATATACTGCTTGTTCGGCACCCGCAACCACACTTATCCGGAACCTCATCTTGGAACGCAGAGCCACCGTCAGAAACCAGCCGCTTGAATTCGCGATCCGCATCGGCCTGCCCGCGATCGACCGCGATCATGTCGCGCTGGTCAAACAGCTGGACCAGCTTAATTCGCATAAGGAAGCGCACCCGGGCGGCGACACGTTTTCGGAGGTTCTCAGCCAGCTGGGGCACCAGATCAACGCGCATTTCGACAGCGAGGAGGAAATCCTCCGTAGCTGCGGCATGCCGCCGGAACTCGTGCTGGCGCAT
>CAIZHL010000339.1 GCA_903932755.1 uncultured beta proteobacterium | reverse complement strand
TCAATTGAAATCGATGGACGCAATTACAACCGTCATCCCGGGCTTGACCCGGGATCCAGTAACGGTCACCGACTGGATTCCGGCCTTAGTTGCGGCATAACCTGAAGGTTAGCCTTCACTGAAACTTCGTTTTCGCCGGAATGACGCATGAAAAGTATTGACGTTCAATAAATGCACAAACAGCACCCTAGCCACCCGTTACCGCATCACCCCGTCGCCACCATCAAGGAGCCATCATGAAACGCATCACCCTCGCCGCACTGATTTTCGCCGCCTTTCCCGTCATGGCCCAGGTCACCGTCAAGGATCCCTGGGTGCGCGCCACCGTATCGGCGCAGAAGGCCACCGGTGCCTTCATGCAGATCACCTCGGCGCAGGACGCGCGCCTGGTCGAAGCCAAATCGCCGGTCGCCGGTGTGGTCGAGGTCCATGAAATGGTCATGGAAAAGGATGTCATGAAGATGCGCGCCATCAAGGGCCTCGACCTGCCTGCCGGCAAGACTGTCGAGCTCAAGCCCGGCGGCTACCACGTCATGCTCATGGACTTGAAGGAGCAGATGAAGGAAGGCACCACCGTGCCGGTGACGCTGGTCATCGAAGGCAAGGACAAGAAGCGCAGCACGGTCGAGGTCAAGGCCCCGGTCAGGCCGCTGACGACGCCCGCCAAGGCGGAGCCGGAACACAAGCATTGACAGGCATTCGGCCATTCCGATGAAACCCGCCCGCCGCAATCGCCGCTTAACCGCATGGATCGCGATATTCGCGATCCTGATGGCGGCGCTCGCGCCGGGCGTGGCGCGAGCCCTGGCGTCGCCGCAGCAGGCGATGCCCTGGAGCGAGATCTGCACGATGGCCGGCATTCAGCAAGGCCCGCGCGACGCCGCGCCGACAGGCGAATCGGGGCAGCCACGGCACCCCGATGGCATGGGCTTCAAGCATTGCCCTTTCTGCCTGAACCACGCCGGCCACTTCGCGTTACCGGCCACGGCAGTCGATGGCCTGCCGGTCGTTGGCACCGACGCCCGACTCTTCCCACCCTCTGTCGCTCAACATACTTCTCGCCTCGTTCGCACCGCGGCCCAGCCGCGCGCACCGCCTGCCGTCTCCTGATCGTCAAGTCGCATTCAGCCCGGGACATCTGCCCGGGTTCCGCTTCGATTTCAGGAGATTCACATGCTTTGTTCTTCGTTGCCCCTGTCGGGCATACGTCGCCGCGTTATGGCGCATTCCCTCGTTGCAGCGCTTTCACTCGTTGCACCAATGGCGCAAGCCGAAGACGCGCCGGCCGCCACACTGCCCGAACTGTCGATCACGGCGAGCAAACCGGCGGTTCCGCTCAACCTGCCCAATAGCGTCGAAGGAGTTACCGCCAGACAGATCGATGAAAGCATCAATTCGGTGTCATCGGCGGGCGCCCTGCTGTACCTGCCGAGCATTCATGTCCGCGAGCGATTCATCGGCGACGTGAATGGCGGCTTGGCGATGCGCATGTACAGCTACAACGCCAGCGCGGGAACCATCGTCTATGCAGACGGCCTTCTGCTCTCGAACTTTCTCAACAACAGTTGTTGTCCGGGTCCACGCTGGGGTTTGGTGTCGCAGGAATCGATCGATCGGGTCGATGTCATGTATGGCCCGTTCTCGGCGCTCTATCCCGGAAATTCGGTGGGGGGCGTGGTGCTGATGACCACACGCATGCCTGTCAGGTTTGAAGCCCGCATCAAGCTGGATACCTTCGGTGAGAATTTCGAACTATACGGAACGGACAAGAACTTTACCGGGACGCATGGCACCGCGACCGTGGGCAACAAGCTTGGCGACTGGTCGTTCCGGGTGAGCATCGACCACCTGGACAATCACAGCCATCCGACGGATTTCACTCCGGCAAGGGCCAAGTCGGGCGCAGCCGCTGTGCCCGGGCAATACACAGAGGTCACCGGCGCACAATTCGACGTCGACAAAGCCAACAAGCCAAGAGTCACCACCGCCGCCATCAGCATGGATCACACGGTAAAGGATGATGCCGTGATCAAGCTGGCTTACGATTTCTCGCCCACGGTTCGCGCCACATATACATTCGATGCCTGGCAAAACAAGTCGGACAAATCGATCGACAGCTACCTGAGGGACGCCGCCGGGAACACGATTTACGGCACCACTACCGCGGCCGGCCTCTACCGGTATGTTCGCATCAACGGCAAGGACTACTCCGTGACCGCGCCGAGTATCAGCCACGCCGAGAGCGAGTATCACCTGCACGGCTTGTCCGTGAAATCGGATAGCGGCGGAACGTGGGATTGGGAGCTGACTGCAAGCACCTTCAATCAGAACAAGGATGCCACTCGCGCGTCCTCCGGCAACTTCGGGACAACGTCCAGTACGGAGGCAACCGCGGGAACGATCACTTTTGCGGATGGTACGGGTTGGCGCAATCTTGACCTGCGCGGCGATTGGCGTTCCGAAGGCAATTTGAAAAGCCGGCATCAGGTCAGCTTCGGCTTTCACATGGATGCCTATACGACGAAGTCGGATCAATATGCCCTGGGGGCGGGAAATTGGCGAACCAGCAGTGCGGGTGCATTGAGCACCAATTCCAGGGGGGAGACCTCGACCCAGGCGATCTATGTGCAGGATGCATGGCAAATATCTTCCGAGCTGAAGCTGGTGTTGGGCGCGCGCCAGGAAAGATGGGAAGCTGCAGAGGGCAGCAACTATGCCAACGGGACGAACGTGAGCTATCGGGACTCGTCCGTCAGTGCCTTCTCGCCGAAGGCTTCGCTTGCCTGCCAGGTATCCGGCGCATGGGCGGTGCGGGGTTCCTATGGCAGGGGCACCCGCTTTCCGACGGTCGGCGAATTGTTCAAGAACGTCGGCATTACCCATGTTGGCGGCGGCCCGGCTACCCCTGCGGAGATTGCCGGATTCCCGGCGCCCTATAACGTCGCGCTGACGAACGACCCGAACCTCAAACCGGAGACTGCCGATTCGTGGGAATTCACTACCGAGCGCTTTTTGGAGAATGGCGTCTGGCGAACTTCGCTGTTCGGCGAAGAAAAGAAGGACGCACTCATCTCGCAGACTGACCTTACGACCCTGCCTGGCTACAGCATCAGCAGCGTTCAGAACGTCGACAAGGTTCGCGCCTACGGCATCGAGACATCTTTCCAGGCCAGCGATTTGTGGGTACGCGGCCTGGATCTTTCCGGCAGCGTTGCCTACATCCATTCGAGAATCGTGAAAAACAGCTTGAATCCGGGGCTGGAGAATACGTGGGTGCCACTCGTCCCGGTTTGGCGTGCAGCATTGTCAGGCATTTACCATGCATCGGACGATCTCTCGTACAGCCTGGGCTGGCGTTTCAGCGGGCGCATGCATGACGGCCTGTTCAACACTACAACCCGGCAATATCCCGACCCCAATCCGAATGTCTATGGCGGGCGAAGCAAGTTCAGCGTATTCGACGCGAAGGTGCTCTACAAATTCGCCAGGCAGTGGTCCGCCTCCGTCGGCATGGACAACATCGGAAATCTCAAATATTTCACTTTGTATCCCTACGCGCAGCGAACCTTCTTTGCCAGCGTGAAGTTCGACTACTGAGGAGTTCGCAATGAGAAACAGATGGATGGTTCTTTCCGCGCTGCTGCTGGCCGGGTTGCAAATGCCTTGCATTGCGGCCAGCGCGGGGCATGAGGCGCACGCCGCGGCCGATTCGGGCACGGCCAGGGCCGCACCGCGCGTCAGGAGTGCCCTGGGAGTCGGCGCGGCAATCGCGCCGAATGGCGAACTGTGGCTGGTCGGCCTGAATCAGGACGGCCGCCTATTCACGCAGTCGAGCAAGGACCTGGGCGTCAATTGGAATGCCCCGCGGCTGCTCGACATAGGCAACGACAAGGTGTCGGCCGACGGTGAAAACCGGCCCAAGATCGCTTTTGGGCCGGAGCGTCGCGTTGTCATTTCATACACGCAGTCGCTGGCAAAGCCCAATACCGGCGAGATTCGCCTGCTGCACTCGGGCGATGGCGGG
>CAIZHL010000338.1 GCA_903932755.1 uncultured beta proteobacterium | reverse complement strand
GCCACGAGGCGGTGCAATCCTTCGTCGCCGACTTCGGCATCAACGGTTTCTACGACTCGGTCGAGGCACGCATGGCCTGCTGCCGCGCACGCAAGGTCGAGCCCCTGCAACGCGCCCTGGCCGGCAAGCAGGCGTGGATCACCGGGCTGCGCGCGGCGCAGTCGCCGACCCGCGACACGCTCAAGACCGTCGCCTTCGATCACGGTAACAAGCTGGTCAAGATCAGCCCGCTGGCGGACTGGAGCGAACGCGAAGTCTGGGTCTACCTGCGTGCCAACAAGGTGCCCTACAACGCGCTGCACGACCGCAATTATCCGAGCATCGGTTGCGCGCCCTGCACCCGTGCCGTGCAGCCCGGCGAGGACATTCGCGCCGGACGCTGGTGGTGGGAGTCACCCGAAACGAAAGAGTGTGGCTTGCATCTGGTGGATGGCAAGCTGGTACGCATCGCGCAAGACGCTGAAAAAGTCGGCGCTGGCGATACGGCGGCGGCATGAACGCGCCCGTCCTCGATCCGGTAACGGCGCTGCGCCCCACGGCACTCGACCACCTCGACTGGCTGGAGTCCGAGTCCATCCACATCCTGCGCGAAGTGGCCGGCCAGTGCAGCAATCCGGCATTGCTGTTCTCCGGCGGCAAGGATTCCATCGTGCTGCTGCGCCTGGCCGAAAAGGCCTTCCGCCCGGCACGATTTCCCTTCCCGCTGCTGCACGTCGACACCGGACACAACTATCCGGAAGTGATCGACTTTCGCGACAGCCGCGCCTGCGAGCTCAACGAACGCCTGATCGTGCGCTCCGTCGAAAGCTCCATCGCGCGTGGCACCGTGCGCCTTAAATCGGCCGATGAATCGCGCAATCGCCACCAATCGGTCACCCTGCTCGAAGCCATCGAGGAATTCGGCTTCGACGCCTGCATCGGCGGCGCGCGTCGCGACGAGGAGAAGGCCCGCGCCAAGGAACGCATCTTTTCCTTCCGCGACAGCTTCGGCCAGTGGGACCCGAAGAACCAGCGCCCCGAGCTTTGGGAACTTTACAACGCCCGTGTGCATCAGGGCGAGAACACCCGCGTCTTCCCAATTTCCAACTGGACGGAACTCGACGTCTGGCAATACATCGAACGCGAAAAGCTGGCGTTGCCCCCGATCTATTTTGCCCATACCCGCCCGGTGGTGAGGAAGCGCAACTTGCTGCAGCCGGTCACCCCGCTTACCCCCGCCAGGGAAGGCGACGTGATCGAAGAGCTCCGTGTGCGCTTTCGCACCGTCGGCGACATCACCTGCACGGCGCCGGTCGAGTCCGACGCCGACACCGTCGCCGCGATCATCGCCGAGACGGCCACCACCACCATCACCGAGCGCGGCGCCACGCGTCTGGACGACCAGACTTCCGAAGCCGCCATGGAACAGCGCAAGAAAGAGGGGTATTTTTGATGAGCGCGATCGAGCACATTCCGGAATTCGAATCGCACGCGGACAACGGCCTGCTGCGCTTCCTCACCTGCGGCAGCGTCGATGACGGCAAGAGCACCCTGATCGGGCGCCTGCTCTACGACACCAAGGCGATCCTCGCCGACACGCTGCATGCGATCGAGAAGACCTCCTCGCGGCGCGGGCTGGCAGCGGTGGATCTGTCGCTGCTGACCGACGGCCTGCAGGCCGAACGCGAACAGGGCATCACCATCGACGTCGCCTACTGCTACTTCACCACCGGTACGCGCAAGTACATCATCGCCGACGCACCGGGGCACGAGCAGTACACGCGCAACATGGTCACCGCGGCGTCCACCGCGGATCTGGCCATCATCCTCATCGATGCCCGCAAGGGCGTGCTGACGCAGACCCGGCGCCACTCCACCATTGCCCATCTGCTGGGCATCCCGCACCTGGTGGTGGCGGTGAACAAGATGGACCTGGTGGATTACGACCAGGCCACCTTCGAGCGCATCCGCGCCGACTACCTTGCCTTCGCCGCAGAACTCGGCATCGGCGAAGTGCGTTTCCTTCCACTCTCCGCACTGACCGGCGACATGCTGGTCGAACGCGGTGAGAACCTCGGCTGGTATTCCGGGCCGACCCTGCTGGAAATACTCGAGACCGCCCGGGCCGCACATGCCGCGCACGACGAGGCCTTCCGCTTCCCGGTGCAATATGTCTGCCGCCCGCACCAGTCGGCCGATCCGAAGTTGCACGACTATCGCGGCTTTATGGGTCGCGTCGAATCCGGCTCGATTGCGCGCGGCGACGAGATCGTGGTGCTGCCCTCCGGACAACGGAGTCGCGTCAGGGACATCCAGCTCGGTGGCATCCCGCTGCCGGCAGCGCAGGCCGAGCAGTCGGTGACGCTGCTGCTGGAGGATGAGATCGACATCTCGCGCGGCGACATGATCGTGCGCGGCGGTGATGTAAGATCGGCGCTGGTAACACGGCGTATCGAGGCGATGCTCTGCTGGTTGGGCGAGAGTCCGCTCAACGCGGGGCGCAAGTACTTGATCCGCCAGACCACGCGCGATGCCCGCGGCCTGCTTGACGGCATCGCCTACCGGCTCGACATCAACTCTCTGCAGCAGGTGCCGGCTGAAGGACTCCGCATGAACGACATCGCCCGGGTCGCCTTCAAGCTGGCGCAACCGCTGGTTGTCGATCGCTATGCCGAGAACCGCGCCACCGGAGCCTTCATCGTCATCGATGAGAGCAGCAACAACACGGTCGGGGCCGGCATGATTCTTTGATCGCTGAGGAAGCCGGAAACAAAAAAGCCAGGCGATGCCTGGCTTTTTTGTTGGAAGCGAATGCCTTATTCGGCAGCTGCCGCTTCGACCACTTCTCCGGCCGGACGATCCAGCAGCTCGACGAAGGCCATGGGCGCATTGTCGCCATCACGAAAGCCCATCTTGAGGATGCGCAGATAGCCGCCGTTGCGGGCGGAATAGCGCGGGCCGAGCACGTCGAACAGCTTGCCGACGATTTCGCGGTCGCGCGTGCGATCGAAGGCCAGACGTCGATTGGCCAGGCTGGGCTTCTTGCCCAGGGTGATCAGAGGCTCCACCACGCGGCGCAGTTCCTTGGCCTTGGGCAGGGTGGTCTTGATGGCCTCGTGGCGCAGCAGCGAGACAGCCATATTGCGCAGCATCGCCTGGCGATGGGCTGAGGTCCGATTGAGTTTCCGTAGT
>CAIZHL010000337.1 GCA_903932755.1 uncultured beta proteobacterium | reverse complement strand
CCGGTGGCGCCGACCATCAGGATCAGCCCGCGCTTTTCCATGATGACTTCCTTCAGCACGTCGGGCAGGCTGAGGGTTTCGAAATCCGGGATGTCGCTCGGGATGTAGCGCACCACCATCGCCGGCGAGCCCTTCTGGCGGAAGCAGGAAAGGCGGAAGTTGCCGGTGCCCGGCATGTTGTAGGCGCCGTTGAACTCGAGCTCCTCGAGGAACTCGTTCATCTGCTTTTCGTTGAGGACCTCGCCGAACAGGGTCATGATCGTGGCCGAGTCCATCACCGTCTGGTTCACCGGCACCGAGTTGCCGTTGAGCTTGATGTGGATCGGCGAACCGACGGAAACGAACAGGTCGGAAGCCTTCTTCTCCGCCATCAACTGGAACAGCCGCTGCATCGTGCCCATGGTTTTCTCCTTTGCCTGTTCGTTTCAGTCGCGCAGCAGTTCGTTGATGCCGGTCTTGGCCCGCGTCTGCGCGTCGACGCGCTTGACGATGACGGCGCAATACAGGCTGTACTTGCCGTCGGCCGAGGGCAGGTTGCCGCTGACCACCACCGAGCCTTCCGGAATGCGACCATACATGACTTCGCCCGTGGCGCGGTCGTAGATCTTGGTGCTCTGGCCGATATACACGCCCATCGAGATCACGCAGTTGTCCTCGACGATGACGCCCTCGACCACTTCCGAGCGGGCGCCGACGAAGCAGTTGTCGCCGATGATGGTCGGGTTGGCCTGCAGCGGTTCCAGCACGCCGCCGATGCCGACGCCGCCCGAGAGGTGCACGTTCTTGCCGATCTGCGCGCAGGAACCGACGGTGGCCCAGGCGTCGACCATGGTGCCTTCATCGACGTAGGCGCCGATGTTCACGAAGCTGGGCATCAGCACCACGTTCTTGCCGATGAAGCTGCCGCGCCGCGCCACGGCCGGCGGCACCACGCGGAAGCCGCCCTTCTGGAAGGCATGCGCGTCGTAGTTGGCGAACTTGGTCGGCACCTTGTCGAAATAGCGCATCGGGCCACCGTCCATCACCACGTTGTCTTCGAGGCGGAAGGAGAGCAGCACGGCCTTCTTGATCCACTGGTGCGTGGTCCACTCGCCGGCGATCTTTTCCGCCACGCGCAGCGTGCCTGCATCGAGTTCGCCCAGAACGTGGGCCACGGCGTCGCCGATGCGGGCGGGCGCCTTGCCCGGGCTGAGGTTGGCGCGGTCTTCCCAGGCCTGCTCGATGATCTGCTGGAGTTCGTTCATGGCGGTTTCTTTCAGAGGGATTGACAAAAATCGTTGATGCGCCGCGCCGCGTCGAGGCATTCCTCGTGGCTGGCGACCAGCGCGATGCGGATGAAGTCGGCACCCGGGTTGATGCCGTTGGCCTCGCGCGCCAGGTAGCTGCCGGGCAGCACCACGACGTTTTTCTGGCGCAGCAGTTCGCTGGCGAAATCGGCGTCGGCTATCGGGGTCTTGGCCCAGAGGTAGAAGCCGGCATCGGGGATGCGGCAATCGAGGTGGCGCGCGATCAGCGGCGTCACTTCGCGGAATTTTTCGGCGTACATGCGGCGGTTGTCGCGGACGTGGGCCTCGTCGTTCCAGGCGGCGATGCTGGCCGCCTGCACCGCTGGGTTCATGGCGCTGCCGTGGTAGGTGCGGTAAAGCAGGAACTTCTTGAGGATCGCCGTATCGCCGGCGACGAAGCCGGAGCGCAGGCCGGGCACGTTGGAACGCTTGGAAAGGCTGGAAAACGCGACCAGGTTGCGGTAGTCGTGGCGTCCCAGCTGCGCGGCGGCGGTGAGCCCGCCCAGCGGCGGGTTGGCTTCATCGAAATAGATCTCCGAGTAGCACTCGTCCGAGGCGATGACGAAGCCGTGCCGGTCGGAAAGCTCGAACAGGGTTTTCCAGGAGTCGAGGCCGAGCACCTTGCCGGTGGGGTTGGCCGGCGAACAGACATACACCAGTTGCACGTCGCGCCAGGTGGCCTCCGGCAGCGACGCCCAGTCCATCTCGAAGTCGTCGTGCGGCAGGGTATTGAGGAACACCGGTTCCGCCCCGGCCAGCAGGG
>CAIZHL010000336.1 GCA_903932755.1 uncultured beta proteobacterium | reverse complement strand
GTGACGATCTCGTCCATCAGCCGGCTGGCCTGGCGCGCATTGCGCGCGACTTCCGACATGCCCTTCTTGTTGGCGTCGAGTTCCTCCAGCGTCATCATCGGCACGTAGATGTCGTGCTCCTCGAAGCGAAACAGGCTCAGGGGATCATGCATCAGCACATTGGTATCCAGCACAAAGAGCTTGGTGGTCGAACTCTTGGTCTTCGTGGCGCGCTTGGCGTTCATAGATGCCTCAGGGCAAGGGTGGGCGAGGGTGGAACTAGGATCAAGATAGCCATGCGGTGCGTTGCGAAAGACGGAAGGCAGGGCCCGAATCCGGGCCCTGTTTCGGATTACAGCTTGCGCACGGCTTCCAGAACGGTGGCGGCATTGCCGTCTGCCTTGGTCGAGCGCCATTCCTGGCGCAGGATGCCGTTGGCGTCGATGAGGAAGGTGCTGCGCTCGATACCGAGCACCTTCTTGCCGTAAAGCATCTTGTTCTTGACCACGTCGAACATGCGGCAAAGTACCCCTTCGATATCCGAGATCAGTTCGAAAGGCAGGCCCAGCCTAGCCTTGAAGCTTTCATGCGATTTCAGCGAGTCGCGTGAAACGCCGACCACCACACAGCCGGCCCGGGCGAATTCGGCATGCAGGTCGCGGAACTGCTGCGCCTGGGTGGTGCAGCCCGGAGTGTTGTCCTTCGGATAGAAATACAGCACCAGCGGCTTGCCCTGCAGGGCGGAGAGGGTGAATTCGCCTCCGGTGGCAGGGACGCTGAAATCCGGGACACGCAGCCCGATGGCGGAGGGTGGGGGCGGATTGGCGGTAAATATCTCGGTCATGCAGCTTCCTTCCAGGTAGACAGAAATTCCTCGCCCTGCAGCATCACAAAGCCTGCTCGTCCGGGGACTTCTCCACGGACCATTTCGTGGCGAGGCAGCAGCGCCGGGTCGAGCGCGTCGCGCATCGTGCCCAGCGATACCAGTTCGTAACCCTGTTCGCGCCAGCCTGTCAGCAGGCGCTCCAGGGTATCGCTCAACTTGAGGCCTTCAAGTTCGGCGTGCAGCGTGAAGACGTGGTCGCGTTTGGCGGCTCCCTTCACAGCTTGCGCAGTGATCCGCAACAAGTGCAGGTGGACGTTGTCCGCCGTGATGTCGTCGGTTCCGATCAGTTCGTCCAAGGTCGGCAAGGTGGTCGGCAGTTGCGGGCAGGTCACGATCTCACCGTTCCAGACCGGTTCAAAGGGGTGCGTGCCGCGGCAGTCCGAGGCCCAGCGGTAGCCGAGGCGCTGCGTCAGGCGCAGTGCTTGCGGGTTCATTTGCCAGCCCGCGGCGCCGTGGCCGCGAGCGGCATCACCGAATATCTCTATGTAGCGTTCGTGCGCCCGGCGCATTTCGGTTTCGGTCCAGGCGGAGTTCGCGCCGGAGACGCCGTCCTGCCACTTGACGTGGTCCCAGCAGTGGATCGCCGCCTCAAATCCTGCATCGCGCGTCGCTCGCATGATGTCGGCGCCGCGACGGCCGATGTTCGGGCCGGGTAGCAGCGTACCGTACATCAGCGTGCCGATGCCATAGTGCGACAGAGCGGATGTGCGCCGGAACTCTTTTACAAAGCCCGGGCGAAATGCGCGCTTGATGGCGCGGCCGGAATGATCGGGACCGAGCGAGAAAAGAAAACTGGCATCCGCACCCTGCCGGCGCAAGATCTCGACCAGGCGCGGCACACCCTGCAGGGTGCCGCGCCAGGTATTCACGTCGATTTTCAGGGCAAGCTTCATCGGAATTTATGTCCGCGAGCTTGTGTGCAGCGACCGCATCACGTCACGTTTGAGGCCACAGATGCCGGGGATGAGTATCTTCTTCATGGCAGGAATGGTGCGGGGTTTCGTGAAATCCATTGATCTGATGGCGGGCTGAGGCGGGCATCAGCGGCAAACCCGGCAATTCTACCGCGATGAGCCCCACTATCCGGGTGGCGCCGGGTCATCCGGCAGATTCGATGATCAGTGCGGCGACTACAGCCCGGCCTTCGGCCATCAGGATGTTGTAGGTGCGGCAAGCGGCGTGGCTGTCCATCACCTCGACGCCGATGCGCCGCTCCAGCAGGGGGCGCAACAGGGCCGGGGCGGGGAAACGCTGGCGTGCGCCGGTTCCCAGCAGGACGATGGGGCAATCGAGTTCGGCGATAGCCAGCAGGTCGGGGGCTGACAGTCCGTCGAACGACTTCGGTGGCCAGTCCTCGATCAACCGCTGCGGCGTCAGGATGAAGTGGTGGCCGTCGGACGATGCATGCGGGAGCGGTTGATTCGTCGCGCGGTCGATACGGGGAAGATCGAGGTGATTCCGAATTGGAGTTCGGTGGCGCCGGTGAC
>CAIZHL010000335.1 GCA_903932755.1 uncultured beta proteobacterium | reverse complement strand
TCGGCTCTTCGATTTCGAGACGACTACCCGCTGCCACCTCCAGCACAGCAAGCACCTACACCTATCGGTTGTTTGGTTTTTAAAGAACTTCCGCCTGTTTCGGCGACTCCGCAATCAGCAGAGAGAGGAGATTATAGGGAGCGTTTTCACGTGTGTAAACCCCCTTCATGAACTTTTTTTTACCAACACAAAAAATCGCTATGCAACCAAGGGTTAGAAGATGCGGAGAAGCAGCGCACCACGCATTATCCTGAAACCGGGGCCTTCTTTCGGCGGGCATCGTAGAATCCTTCGCCATGATTCCATATCCCCTGATTCGCCCGCTGCTCTTCACACTTGATGCCGAACGCGCCCATGAATTGACGCTGCACCTGCTTGCAGCGGGCGACAAGCTGGGAATCGGGTCCGCAGCGCCTGTAAATGGGGCTGCAGTCGAGGTCATGGGGCTCCAGTTTCCCAATCGCGTCGGCCTGGCGGCCGGTCTCGACAAGAACGGGACCGCAGTCGACGGCCTCGGGCGCCTCGGCTTCGGCTTTCTGGAAGTGGGAACCGTGACGCCGCGCCCGCAACCCGGCAATCCCAAGCCCCGCTTGTTCCGGTTGCCCGAACAACAGGCCATCATCAACCGCATGGGCTTCAACAATGCGGGCATAGACGCACTGCTCGAACGCCTCTCGTCTGTCCGCTACCGCGGCATCCTCGGCATCAATATCGGCAAGAACTTCGACACGCCCATAGAGAACGCCGTCGATGATTATCTGTTCTGCCTGGACAAAGCCTATCCGCGAGCCAGCTACGTCACGGTCAATATTTCGTCGCCCAACACCAAGAACCTGCGCCAGTTGCAGGGAGCCTCGGAGCTTGACGCGCTGCTGGGCTCGCTCAAGGCGCGCCAGACGGCGCTCGCCGAGCGGCATGGCAAATATGTGCCGCTAGTGCTCAAGATCGCACCGGATCTCGACCCGGAGCAGATCATCAACATTGCCGACGCCCTGAAACGCCATCGGATCGACGCCGTGATTGCGACCAACACCACGCTGGGCCGGGAAGGCGTCGAATCTTCGCCGCTGGCGGCCGAGGCGGGGGGGCTTTCCGGCAGCCCGCTGTTCGAGAAATCCACCGGCGTGATTCGCGGCCTTGCCCGGTCGCTGGCCGGCGAACTGCCCATCATCGCCGCCGGCGGCATCACCAGCGGCGCAAGGGCACGCGCCAAAATCGATGCCGGCGCGTCGCTGGTGCAGATCTACAGCGGATTGATCTACCGCGGCCCGGAACTCGTCAGCGAATGCATCGAAGCCACAAATAATTGAGCGCGGCAGAAGCGTTTTTCACTTGCAAACATACCGTTAAAAGCGAGATAATTTGATCTCCACCAATTATTGCGGTCCATTCCTGAAACTCCGCACATCATGACCAGCTATCTCTTCATCGTTCTCGGCGCGGTCCTCGTCAACAACGTCGTTTTCGTGCGCATTCTCGGCCTGTGCCCGTTCATGGGAGTCTCCAAGAAGCTCGAAACCGCGACCGGGATGGGGGCCGCGACGACCTTCGTGCTGACCATGGCCTGCGGCGCCAGTTTCATCATCGACCGCTGGCTGCTGATACCCAATCAGCTCGAATACCTGCGCACCCTGTCGTTCATCGTGACCATTGCCGCCATCGTGCAGCTGACCGAACTGGTGATCCAGAAGACCAGTCCGCTGCTGCATCAGGTGCTGGGCATCTACCTGCCCCTGATCACGACCAACTGCGCCGTGCTCGGCATCCCGCTGCTCAACGTCAGCCTGCGCCACAACTTTTTCGAATCGCTGCTGTTCGGTTTCGGCAGTGCGATGGGCTTTACGCTGGCCCTGGTGCTGTTTGGTGGCATCCGCGAACGGCTCGAGGCGGCGGATGTTCCGGTGCATTTCCGCGGCACCGCCATTGCCATGATCACCGCCGGCCTGATGAGTCTCGCCTTCATGGGCTTCGCCGGTCTGGACAAGTACAGGTAAGAAATGCTCGAAGCCCTCCTGGTCATGGCGCTGGGCGCCGTCGTGCTCGGCGCCGCCCTCGGTTACGCCGCCGTGCGCTTTCGCGTCGAAGGCGACCCGCTGGTCGAAAAGATCGACGCGATATTGCCGCAAACCCAATGCGGGCAATGCGGCTTCCCCGGCTGCAAGCCCTATGCCACGGCCATCGCCAAGGGCGAGGCGGAAATCAACCAGTGCCCGCCCGGAGGCGAGGAAGGCATCCACAAACTGGCCGACCTGCTCGGGCGCGAGTTCAAGCCGCTGTCCGCCGAGCACGGCGTAGAAAAGCCGAAGTCGGTAGCGGTCATCGACGAGCAGGCCTGCATCGGCTGTACGCTGTGCATCCAGGCCTGCCCGGTGGATGCCATCGTCGGCGCGGCGAAGCAGATGCACACCATCGTCGCCAGCCAATGCACCGGCTGCGAACTCTGCCTGCCGCCCTGCCCGGTCGATTGCATATCGATGGAGCCGATTGCCGAAAGTGTCGAGACCTGGAAATGGCGATATCCCGTTGTCAGGATCGTGCCGGCGCAAAAGGAAGCGGCATGAGCGTGCTGCAGCGCCTGTTCGGCTTTCACGGCGGCGTCAAGCCGGACTATCACAAGGACGCATCGACTTCGCTGCCGATCGCCGTGGCGCCAACGCCGACTTTTCTCGTGATCCCGCTGCACCAGAGCATCGGCGGCCCGCCGCGGCCGCTGGTGAAGGCCGGAGAACGCGTGCTCAAGGGCCAGCGCATCGGCGGCGCCGACGGCAACGCCTCGTCGGCCGTGCATGCGTCCGCCTCGGGCACCGTGGTCGCCGTCGAAATGCGCCTGATGCCGCATACCTCCGGCCTGTCGGCGATGTGCGTGGTGATCGAAACGGATGGCCGCGACGAGTGGGTGGCGAACCAGCCCTTCGACTATCGTTCCGCGACACCTACGCAGATCCGCGACTACCTGCGCGATGCCGGTGTCGTCGGCCTCGGCGGTGCGGTATTCCCGACCTACCTGAAACTCAACGCCGGCAAACAGGGCAAGCTCGACACCCTGGTCCTCAACGGCGCCGAGTGCGAACCCTTCATCACCTGCGACGACGTGTTGATGCGCGAGCGCGCCGCGGCCATCCTCAAGGGCGCCGCGATCATGCGCGAGATGCTCGCGGCGGGAAAGGTTCTGATCGGCATCGAGGACAACAAGCCGGAAGCCATCGCCGCGATGGAAGCCGCGGCCCGGGCAGCCAATGCCGCTGCCGCAGACGCCGCCATCGAGGTGGTGGCCGTACCGACGCGCTATCCGGCCGGCGGTGCCAAGAAGTTGATCCGCGTCCTCACCGGCATCGAAGTACCGCATGGCGAACGCTCGACCGACTACGGCGTGCAATGCTTCAACGTCGGCACCGCCTATGCCATTCACGAAGCGATCGAACTTGGCCGTCCGCTGATCTCGCGCATCGTTACGGTCGCGGGCAATGTCAAACAGGCACGCAACTACGAAGTGCTGTTCGGTACGCCGATGCAGGATTTGATCGCACTCTGCGACAAGCTGCCCGACAGCGACCGCGTGATCATGGGCGGCCCCATGATGGGCCTGCTGATGCCGGGCGAAGACGTTCCGGTCGTCAAGGCCACCAACTGCGTGCTGGTCGGCTCGAAAAAGCTGTTCCCGCCGCCGCCGCCCGAGATGCCCTGCATCCGCTGCGGCGAATGCGCCAAAGCATGCCCCGCCGACCTCCAGCCTTTCGAGATGTACTGGTTTTCACGGGCGAAGATTTTCGGCAAGGCGCAGGAATACAATCTTTTCGACTGCATCGAATGCGGCTGCTGCGCCTACGTCTGCCCCTCGCGCATTCCTCTGGTCGACTATTACCGTTTCGCCAAGAGCGAAATCTGGGCGCGCGAGGTCGAAAAGGAAGCGGCCGACGTGGCGCGCGAGCGCTACGAATTCCGACTCCTGCGCGAGGAACGCGAAAAGCAGGAGAAAGCCGCCAAGCTCGCGGCCAAGACCGCAGCCGGACGCGAGAAGGCAGCGGCCGCCGTAGCCGAAGCGGCGAAGCCCGCCGCCACACCGGAAGAGGAAGCCAAGAAAGCACTGATCGCCGCCGCCCTGGAACGTGCCCGCGCCGAGAAGTCGCTGGTGCACCCGGAAAACACGGCTGACCTGACGCCCGAGCAGCAGGCCGAAGTCTCCGCCATCGAAGCGCGCCGCGCCGAGATCCGCGAAATGGCCAAGCCGCAACTGCGGCAGGATGACTGAGCAGGACAATGAGCGCATCGTGAACAACTCCCCCTACTTCCTCCAGCCGGCAAGCGTCCAGTCGGTCATGCTGCGCGTGCTTCTCGCGCTGCTGCCGGGCATCGCCGTGTATGTCTGGTTCTTCGGCGCCGCGGTACTGGTGCAGATCGTGCTGGCCTCGATCACCGCGCTGGCGGCCGAAGCCGTGATGCTGAAACTGCGCGGCAAGCCGCTGATGATGTTCCTCGGCGACGGCTCGGCGCTGGTCACGGCCTGGCTGATCGCCCTGACCTTCCCGCCGATCGCGCCGTGGTGGCTGACCGTGATCGGCGTGCTGGCGGCCATCGTGGTCGCCAAGCACCTTTACGGCGGCCTCGGCCAGAACCCCTTCAATCCGGCGATGGTCGCCTTCGCCCTGATGATCGTCGCCTACCCGTCGCTGATGTCGCAGTGGCCGGCGGTCGGCTTCACCGATTTCCTGCCGCAATGGAATGCGATTTTCGGCGACCGCCAGCTCGATGCGATCACCATGGCGACGCCGCTGGACGCCCTGCGCACGGCCCTGCACACCGCCGACGCGCGCGCCACGGTGGCCGGCGTGCTGGGCAGCGATGCCAGCTTCGGCAACATCGGCGGCAAGGGCTGGGAATGGGTCGCCGCCGGCTATTTCCTCGGCGGCATCTATCTGCTGCAGCAGCGCATCATCACCTGGCACATGCCGGCAGCCTTCCTCGCCACTTTGTTCGTCATCTCGGGCGGCTTCGCCATGTACGATCCGACGCGCTTCGTCGGCCCCAGCTTCCACCTGTTTACCGGCGGCGCCATGCTGGGCGCCTTCTTCATCGTCACCGATCCGGTTTCGGGCTGCACCACGCCGCGCGGCAAGCTGATCTTCGCCGCCGGCATCGCGCTCTTGACCTGGGTCATCCGCACTTTCGGCGCCTATCCCGACGGGATTGCCTTCGCTGTGCTGCTGATGAACATCGCCGCACCCCTGATCGACATGTACACGCAGCCGCCGGTATTCGGACACAAAACCAGGGGAGGAGGCGCGCGATGAGCGATCCGATCCAGGTCGTCCGCCAGGAATCCGGCGTCCTGCGCATCGCGGTGCGCACTGCGGCCATCATGCTGGCCTTCACACTGGTGTTTACCGCGCTGATGGCCGGCACCTACAAGGCCACCGAGCCATTGGTCGCGGCCAGCGCGCTGGCCGAAAAGCTGCGCCTGATCGGCGAAGTGCTGCCGCCGCCGCTGTATGACAACGACCTGATGGCCGACGCCATCACCCTGGCGCCGCAAGCGGCCCTCGGACTGGATGTGGAAACCCGCATCTGGCGCGCGCGCAAAAGCGGGGCCCCGGTGGCCGTGGTGCTCGAAGCGGCGGCGCGTGACGGCTATTCCGGCCGCATCGGCCTGATCCTCGCCGTCGGCGCCGATGGCAGGCTGCTGGCCGTCCGCGTCACGGCGCACAAGGAAACCCCGGGCCTGGGCGACTACATCGACCCCAAGAAGGACCGCAACAAGGCGCGGCCGTGGATCACCCAGTTCAGCAATCTCGGTTTTGACAGTGTCCCGCGCGACAAGTGGCGCGTGAAGAAGGATGGCGGTCGCTTCGACCAGATGAGCGGCGCCACCATTTCCGCCCGCGCCGTTACCAATGCCAGCGGCCGCGCACTGGCTTGGGCGGCTGAAAACCGCGACAGGCTGTTCGCCCTGCCGGCGAACGCGCGATACGAGGAGAGCAAGCAATGAGCGCCTACAAGGAAATTGCCTGGAACGGCCTGTGGAAGCAGAACAGCATCCTCGCCCAGTTGCTCGGCCTCTGTCCGCTGCTGGCGGTCAGCACCAATTTCGTCAATGCCGCCAGCCTGGGCCTGGCCACCATCCTCGTCATGATGCTGGCGAACTTCGCCATCTCCGCCCTGCGCGCGTTGATCCCCTACGAAATCCGCATCCCGGTGTTCGTCCTGATCATCGCGGCGCTGGTGACGGTCGTCGACCTGGCCTTCAATGCCTTCCTCCACGACCTTTATCTGGTGCTGGGCATTTTCATCCCGCTGATCGTCACCAACTGCATCGTCTTGGCCCGCGTCGAAGCCTTCGCCGCCAAGAACGGGCTGCGCGCAGCCACCTTCGACGGGCTGATGATGGGCATCGGTTTCGTCTGGGTGATCGCGCTGCTGGGGGCTGTGCGCGAACTCATCGGACAGGGCACCCTGTTTTCCGGCATCGAGATGATCTTCCCGACGCTGTCCGGGATCCAGGTGCTGCCCGAGACCTACCCCGGCTTCCTGATCGCCATGCTGCCGCCGGGCGCCTTCTTCGTCCTTGGCCTGCTGATCGCCGGCCGCAACTGGCTGGATGCGCGCGCCAACCAGCGCGTGCGCGAAAACCGCCAGCACGAGCAACCGCCGGCGGCAAACTCCCTCCCGGCATGAGCCCGAAAAAAGTCCGCGAATTCTTCACCCGGCTCGCGGCCGTCAACCCGGAACCAAAGGGCGAACTCGAATACGCCACGCCCTTCCAGTTGCTAGTGGCCGTGGTGCTTTCCGCCCAGGCCACCGACAAGGGCGTGAATCGCGCCACGCGCGCGCTGTTCCACGACCACCCGACGCCGCAGGCCATCGCCGCGCTGGGCGAGGAAGGCCTGATCGAGTACATCCAGACCATCGGCCTCTATCGCACCAAGGCGAAGAACGTCGCCGCGCTCTCGCGCCTGCTGCTTGAGCGCCACGGCGGCGAAGTGCCGCACGATCGCGCCGCGCTCGAAGCCCTGCCCGGCGTCGGCCGCAAGACCGCCAACGTCGTCCTCAACATCGCCTTCAAGGAAGCAACCATCGCGGTGGATACCCATATCTTCCGCGTCGGCAACCGCACCGGACTGGCGCCGGGCAAGACGGTCGACGCGGTGGAGCAAAAGCTGATGAAAGCCGTGCCCGCCGAGTTCCGCCTGCACGCCCACCACTGGCTGATCCTCCACGGCCGCTACACCTGCAAGGCGCGCTCGCCCGATTGCGTGCATTGCGGCGTCTTTGATCTCTGCGCCTGGAAGGAGAAAAATGTTTAACCCTTCCCGCGACCAGGCGCGCCAGTTCCTGATCGACGCCTGGACCAAGCACCGGCAGCGGCTGCCCGGCACGGCGATGGAAGCCCTGGCCGCCGACCTGGTTGCCCTGCATCCCGAATATCACGCCCTGCTCGAAGCCGAGGACGCGCTGACCCGCGAATGGACGCCGGAACAGGGCGAGACCAATCCCTTCCTGCACCTCTCGCTGCACCTGGCGATCGAGGAACAGCTTTCGATCGACCAGCCGCCCGGCATCCGCGCCGCCTTCACCCTGCTGCAAAGCCGCCGCGCAGACCGCCACGAGGCGCTGCACGACGTGCTCGAATGCCTCGGCGAAATGCTCTGGCGCGCCCAACGCAGCAAGCTGCCGCCCGATGGCGAGGCCTACATCGACTGCGTGCGGCGCAAGGCCGGATAAAACTCGGCGCTGACGAGACGGCAACACGGCGACACAGGCCGACTTTGGGATACTCTATTGCTTCAACCCTGAAAGAACACACCATGCGCTTTGAAGGACGCACCACCTACGTCGCCACCCCCGACCTGATGCTCGCGGTGAATGCCGCGATCACCC
>CAIZHL010000334.1 GCA_903932755.1 uncultured beta proteobacterium | reverse complement strand
GGGCCTTCAGTGAATGTGGCAAGAGCGTGGTCAAAGTCATGCGGATCGCCTCCCCTGGAGGTGTCGTTCGCGAAGCGAAGACCTTGATCCGCGTACTTGTAAAGAAGGCTACGCAATCCGGTATGAGCTAAGCAGCCAAAAACCTGGGCGGGATGCCTCGTCGCACTCTCCGCACTATGTGTTCCGCTTCTTCGCGACAAACGGTCGCCGAATCCGCAAGCCAACTATGCGCCCTTGCGACGGGAAAGGGTATTCCCCAGACATGAAATGGCACAAATCACTGAAGACAATTGACGCAGATCAAGAATGGCGCCCATTGAGTTTGGCGCGTTAAGACTTCTTGCCGTGTATTGGTTCGACATATTTGTCAGATTGGTGCGCATGATCAGCCATTCAATTGGCGTAGTATCCGGCGCGGGAAATGGCTGCATATGGCCGACTGCCGACCGCCACTTCGATCAGACCCGGGTTGCCTCAGTAAGCTGTCGCTCCAATTCAATGCTTTTGGCACCGCCAGTGACCGTTCCCGCTGCACAGCCGACCTTGGTACGTCCCGCCTCTCGGTCAGTTCCTGCGCTTCATCGGAAGATGTCGCCGCTCCCGCAGCGGCACGGATGAGTTACTTGGTGCAGACGATCTCGAGAGTGTCTTCGGCGGGTGTGTCGGGCGCAAGTGCGGTTCATGTGCCCGGGACATCGGCCGATACAAGCGTTTTCCCGGCTGCCACCGGTTCGGAGTGAGTGGAAGTCGCGAGGACCCTGAACCGCTCATCCTTGCAGTCGTATTCAATCAGGAGTCGCCGCGACATCGCGCCCTGTTCATCTCGCTGTTTCAGGTCTTGCACTTGCCACACCTTGCGGAAGTGGCCATTCTTGCGGATCGACGCGGGTTCAATGTAGGCGACCAGATCATTGGACTCCGACACAGCCACCCACGCGGCCCACGCCGGTGCCGCGACCACGGCAATCAGAAAATACAGAATGATGCGCATGACACCCCCGGTCCGCAGACGTGTCCAGATGCCGCCACTGCGACGGCGGCACGGGTTCTCCATCAACGGATCCTACCTGCTCCAAACCGCGCGTCTGGATTGCCTTCAGCCGCCCTTGCGGCGTGACAGCGGATGCCGCGGCACGTCCGGATGGCGGCGTGCGGGCGCGGCTTTGCCCGGTTTGGCCGGAGCGGCAGGCGCGCTTCGCCGTGTCGCCAGCGCCGACTTTTGCGGGCGCTTTTCGGCATGGGCCGTTTGGCGCTGCGGCAGTGCCGAAGTCCCGGTGCCCGCCGGCTGCCAGGCCGGGATCAGGTGGCGCTTGCCCGGTCCGATCAGGTCGGCGCGGCCCATGGCTTTCAGGGCTTCGCGCAGCAGCGGCCAGTTTTCCGGATCGTGATAGCGCAGGAAGGCCTTGTGCAATTTGCGCTGGCGGCCGCCGCGCACCACGGTGACGCCTTCTGATTCCGCCGTGACTTTCCTCAGCGGATTCTTTTCCGTGTGCCACATCGCGGTGGCCAGCGCCAATGGAGTGGGCAGGAAGGTCTGCACCTGATCGAGGCGGAAGCCGCTCTTCTTCAGCCACAGCGCCAGTTGCAGCATGTCTTCATCGGTGGTGCCGGGGTGGGCGGCGATGAAGTAGGGGATCAGGTACTGCTCCTTGCCGGCTTCCTTCGAGAACTGGTCGAACATCTGCTTGAAGCGTTCGTAGGCGCCCATGCCAGGCTTCATCATTTTCGACAGCGGGCCTTCCTCGCTGTGCTCGGGCGCGATCTTGAGGTAGCC
>CAIZHL010000333.1 GCA_903932755.1 uncultured beta proteobacterium | reverse complement strand
CCAAAGGCCGCCGGCATCGAGTCCAAGGATTACCAGTGGGCGAAGATGGAAGGCGAGTTGAAGGAAGCGCTGGACAAGAAGGGCGACGTCAAGCGCGGCAAGGAAACCTACGAGATCTGCGGCGCCTGCCATCTGCCTACCGGCGCCGGGCGTCCCGACGGTACGTTTCCGCAACTTGCAGGCCAGCACACCACAGTGCTGATCAAGCAGATGGCCGACATCCGCGTCGGCCTGCGCGACAATCCGACCATGTATCCCTTCGCCAAGGAAATGACCGATCCGCAGGACCTGGCCGATACCGCAGCCTATATCCAGAGCCTGTGCATCCCGGTCGATCACGGCAAGTACGAGGGGCCCGATGCCGCCAAACAGGTCGCCGACGGCAAGGCGCTGTATGAAAAGCAGTGCGTCGAGTGCCACAAGGCCAACGGCGAGGGCGTCAAGGACAAGTTCTATCCCGTGCTCGCTGGCCAGCACTACAAGTACCTGCTGCGCCAGATGAGCGAGATTCGCGACGGTCATCGCCGCAACGCCAATCCGGACATGGTCAAGATCATCAAGCCCTACACCAACGACCAACTGGTGGCGATCTCGGCCTATCAGGCGAGCCTCTCGATGCCCGGCTCGATGTGCAAGGCGGCGCCGGCCAAGGGTGGCAAGAAGAAATAATATTGATTCGCAGCTTCCGCACTCCATCGGAGTGCGGAACGCAGGCGAACGGCATCATCCCCCCGACATCGAGCAAATCATGCAAGACCAAAAAAAGCAGAACCGGCTGATCACGGCCCTGACCCTGATAGCCCTGGCGGCCCTGATCGCCTCCTATTTTTCCCCGATCTGGTGGGTGTCGCTGACGGCACCAAACTATCCCAAGGATGCCTTTCCCGATGGCATCCGCATCCACTTTCATTTCGACGGCGTCTATAACGGCTGTCGCGCGGCCGGTGCTGGAACCCGCATGAGCGGTGAGATCCTGCAGAAAGATCTCGATCATTCCGTGGAACGCTACAACCCCGTTCTCGACGCGAAGAAAAACGTCAACAAGGATGCCGAGGGTCTGGACTGCGTGCATGAAATGAACACCATCAATCACTACGTCGGCATGTTCCCGATCTCGACCGGCGCGCCGGTCGAAAAGCCGCTGGCGAAGTTCTTCTTCGGCTTCTTTGCCGTGATGCTGCTGGGCTTCATTGCCCCCGAAGGGCGCAAGCGCCTGATGGTCCTGGCGGCGGGCTTTGCCGCCGTCGCGGTCTGGATGGTGGTGCACCAGTTCGTGCTGGGCCACATGGAGACCCACATTGCCGCCTACGTCAGCGAGGCAGGAACCTTTTTCAAGGAACCGGACAAGATCAAGGTCTGGGGCGACAACGTGCGCCTGGTCACCACCGGGGTCATCGTCGGCCTGATCGTTGCCATGGCGATCGTCGTCGCCGGCGTCGCGAAATTCCGCGGCTTTTCGCTGCTGCTGGCGCTGGTGCCGGCCCTGATGCCGGTTTTCTTCGTCCTCGAGTACGCCGGCTGGCTCTGGTTCTTCGGCCACAACATGCATCCCTGGGGTGCTTTCACAGTAAAGCCCTTCATGCCTACGGTATTCGGCGAAGGCAAGGTGGCGCAGTTCTCGACCTACTCCTACCCCTACTGGGGCTATGCGCTGTTGCTGGTCGCATTCGGCTGCCTGATGATGGCGGTCCTGCTGCGACGCCGGCAGCTGCGCGAAGCCTAAGAGCCATCCGATCGTGAATCACAAGCGCTGGCTTGGACTGTTGCCGGCCCTGCTGCTTGGCGTCTCGTCCCTGTTGGTGGCACGCCCGGCAGATCGCGATGAAGACAAGCCGCCGACACTGGGTGCCACGGCCGACTTGTCGACTGCGCCGCGCGTCGGCGTCGATCGGCCCAAGCCCACGTTCATGCTGCACGAGCGCGACAAGCGGGTGCATGGCCTCAAGCCCTTCCAGAACCTGATCGATGCCGCGCCGACAGGCTCGACCCTGCGACCGCCGCCAGGCAGCTATTCCGGCCCCGTGGTGATGACCAAGCCGCTGGTCATCGAGGGTGGCGGACGGGTCACGATCGATGCCGGCGACAAGGGCACGGTATTTTCGCTGCAGACGAACGGGGCCGTGCTGCGCGGCCTGCATTTGACCGGTTCCGGCGACTCGCACGACACCGACGACTCCTGTCTCGACGTGCGCGGCAATGGCAATGTGATCGAAGGTCTGGTCATCGACAACTGCCTGTTTGGCATTGATCTCAAGCAGTCGAGTGACAGCGTCCTGCGTGGCAACAAGGTCAGGTCCAAGCCGCGCGAGCTGGGCGTGCGCGGCGACGGCCTGCGCCTTTGGTACAGCGACCGCAATCTGGTCGAAGACAATGAAATCATCGATTCGCGCGACATGGTGGCCTGGTATTCGCATGACAACATCTACCGCAGGAACGTCGGCATGCGCAGCCGCTACTCGATCCATTTCATGTTCGCCAACAACAACATCGTCGAGGACAACCGTTTTTACGACAATGCCGTCGGTGTGTACTTCATGTACACCGAGGGCGGCGTAATGCGCAACAACCTTATTTCCCATGCCACGGGCGCATCGGGAATGGCGATCGGCTTCAAGGAGGCCAGCAACGCGGTCATTGAAGGCAACGAGATCATCTACTGCGCGGTCGGCATCGGTTCCGACCTGTCGCCCTTCCAGCCCGACAGCAAGATCTGGGTGCGGGGCAATCGCTTCGCCTATAACGGTATCGCGGTAAAGTTGACCAGCGAACTGGGCGGCAACGTGGTCACCGACAATGTATTTGAAGGCAACCTGACCAACGTGGTGCAGGCCGGTCGCGGCAAATCGGGGCTCAACGAATGGCGCGGCAATTACTGGGATGACTATCAGGGCTTCGATCGGGATCACAACGGAATTGGCGACACTCCGTACGAGCTTTATGCCTATGCGGATCAGATATGGATCGAATTGCCTCCGGCAAAGTTCTTCAAGACCGCACCGGTGATGGAATTGCTGGATTTCCTGGAGCGGCTGGCGCCTTTTTCATCGCCGGAGATGACGCTGAAGGATGAGAAGCCGCGTTTCGTGAAGCCGGAGTTGATCAAGGGCAAAGCGACAACATGAGCGAGCCGACAATGCCGGACAACGCAAAGCCGCCGCTTTCGCGCGAGCGCAGGCAACAGGCGCGGCGCAAGTGGTTGCGCACCATACTGCTTACCGGCGGCGTCATGGGCGCTGCGCTTTCCGGCTACCTGCCGCTGGTCTATGCGCAGAAGAAGCGCCTGCGCCCGCCCGGCGCGCTGGACGAGAAGGATTTCCTCTCGTCGTGCATCAAGTGCGGCCAGTGCGTGCAGGTCTGCCCGGTGCAGGCGATCAAGCTCGCTGATCTGGTCGATGGCTTCGGCGTCGGCGTGCCTTATATCGATGCGCGCGAGCAGGCCTGCGATTTTTCCTGCGATGCCGTGCAGTGCATCCTGGCCTGTCCGACCGGGTCGCTGGTGTACAAGAAACCGGCCTTTCTCGGCGTGCGCAAGGGCGCGAAGCTGGCCGCGGCACCCATCCTCAAGGCCAAGGAGAACGACGCAGAGCCCACCCTGAACCTTTCCGAACGCATCGGCGTCGCCCGCCTTACGCGGCCCGAGGCCTGCCTCGCGATCCAGGGCAAGGGCTTCAAGGGCCAGGTGCGCGGCGCGGCCTTCAAGGGCCGCCTGCGCTACATGGAGGTCAACCGCTGGAAGCCGATCAAGGTTGCGGAGCATCCCTACGACATTGCCGAGTGCGACCTGTGCGTGCGCGAATGCCCGGTCAAGGGCGCCATTTCGATCGAAACCGTATTCGCGCCCGACGGCAGCAAGCGCAAGTCGCCCGTGGTGCACGAGCCCTGCGTCGGTTGCGGCGTCTGCGAAATGATCTGCCCGGTCGAGCCGACCTGTATCGTGGTCGAAGCGCGCGAAGTGTGGAACACATGAGCGTCTATCTGAAGAATCGCTTTCGCGACCAGATCGCCGTGATGTTCGGCCGTGAGCCGAGGAAGCCGGCGGCGATTTCCGAGCCGGCGCAGAAGATCCATGTCCTCAAGCGCGCCACCAACAAGGAGCGTCTGCAGGCGGCGATGTTGGCCCACGAGAACGCGAAGAAGGTGCACACCTGGCGCAATCGCCGCTGGGCCGTGCTGCTGGTGGTCAATCTGTTCTTCACGCTGTCCTTCTGGCTCGACATCCAGATCCTCGAAGGCGCGCTGACCGCCTCGCGCTTCATCGGCTTCCACCTGATCGACCTCAATTCGGCGCTGCAGGTGATGCTGGCGCACAAGCACATCATCGTGAACCTGGTGATCGGCACCGGCACGGTCCTCGTGCTCTGGCTCCTGCTCGGCGGGCGGACTTTCTGTTCCTGGGTCTGTCCCTACCACCTGCTGGCGGAGTGGGCGGAGAAGATCCACCTCTGGCTGGTGAAGAAGAAGCTGGTGACCGACCAGGCCATCGACCGGCGCCTGCGCACCCTGTCCTG
>CAIZHL010000332.1 GCA_903932755.1 uncultured beta proteobacterium | reverse complement strand
TCCCCAACCCCCGAAGATCAGCATGTCGGGGACGCACTAGTTTTTTGCTATGGGGACGCCAGGGCGTTGGCGGCGATGAAGTAGATATCGCGCAGCGGATGGTGGGAGGCGAGCAAGATGCGGATGCGTCGCGTATTGCGAATCACCGCCGCGCCGATCTTGAGCAAGCGGACGCGAATCGTCGCCGCCGTGGCTTTGGCCAGATCGGTCGTGGCCAGGGCCAGTTTCCGCAAGCGCTGCATCAGGGTATAGGCCAGCGCCGAGAAGAGGACGCGCAACCAGTTCGCCAGGAATTTGTGGCAACTGGCCCGCGTGCCAAACAGGTCCAGCTGGGTTTCCTTGATCCGGTTCTCGGCCTCGCCGCGCTGGCAGTACAGGTCGTCATACAGTTCTTCGGCGGGACGATCGAGATTGGTGACGACAAAGCGCGGATTGGTACCTTGCGTGCCGAACTCCAGGCGGGTGATCAGACGTCGCTCGCGATCCCAGCTCATGGCGGCGTAGGAGAACTGCCGGATCAGTCGCTGCTTGGTCCGGGTCTCCTCGTAGGCCTGTTCCATGAGACGCTCCCAGTCCGCCACATGACGTTGCAGCCGGGCATTCCTAGCCATCCCGATGACGTAAGCGACGCCGTGACGTTCGCACCAGCGGATCAGCCGTTGCCGGCAGAATCCCGAATCCCCGCGCACGATGATCCGCAGCGCCGGCCAGATCTGGCGCAAGCGGGTCACGATCAGCTTGATCACGGCGGCAGCATGCTTGGCCCCGTCGATCCGGCTACGGCGCAAGACGCAGGCAAGCATGGCACGGCCAGCAAAGACATACAGCGGCAGGTAACAGTAGTGGTCGTAATAGGCGTGGAACTCGGTGTGTTCCTGATTCCCGTGCAAAGGGATGTCCGACGCGTCGATATCCAGCACCAACTCTCCCGGGCAGCTGCCTTGGCTGGCAATGAACTGCTCGACCAGCACCCGGTTCAGCGCCACGACATCGGATCGCGTCGCCCGCCTTTCCAGGCGGCACAGGGTCGGGCTGCTTCCGAGTTCATCGCTCGTGCCGACCGCGGTTTGCATCAGCGGGTCGTTACGCAAGGCCGTATGGTCGTTCAGATCTTCGTAGCCACAGCACAGGGCATACAGGCGTTGCGCCACCAGATCGCGCAACTCGTGCATGATGCGATCCTGATTGCGTGGGTCGTGCAGTGCCATCGCCACCGCCCGGGATAATCCAATGCGCTGATCCACTTGCCGCAGCAGCATCAGACCACCGTCTGAACTGAGCGCACCGCCCTCGAAATTGGCTTCAATATGACGGCGCCCAAGACGCCCAAACGACATCTGCTCAGCGGTATAATTTGGCATCGGCGGAACCCCGTTAATAGTTGGCTTAGACACCTGTATTAACGCGCCTCACGGCTGTTCCGCCGACCTCCTCTCGTGTAGAGTCGAGATGTGGCGCGGTAGCGGTAGGTTCGGATTGTCTGTTACCGCCTCTTTCGTTTGGCGGTACCCAAGTAGCCTTGCCGTACCCCGTTTCCACATCCCGCTCATCGAACCCGGCGTGCCTATTTCAGGCACCGGGCTCTCGGACAAGACATCATGCTTTCGCCCGCGGAAGGTCATGGGTGCGCATCGGCAAATTGACCAACCCCAACTGTTTGTAGAGAAGGGGTATCCACTTAGCTCCACTGGCGTATAATTAGCTGGATGGACGTACAGTACACGAGCTTATCACCTATCGCCGGCGATGACTATCCACGGAACTGGAACCAGTTTCTGGAATGGTTTGGGACGGATGAAGCGTGCCAGTCATATCTGGAGAAGTTGCGCTGGCCGGCAGGGTTTGTCTGCCCTCGGTGCAGGCAGGCGGGTACCGCCTATCGCGCCAGCCGTACCCGGCTGATGTGTCCCAATTGCAAGTATCAGGGCACGGTTACGGCCGGCACGGTGTTCGATAAGACACGTATTCCACTCAGGACTTGGCTGGCGGCGGTGTGGTACATCACGAACCAGAAACAGGGGGTCAGCGCTTTGGGGCTGCAGCGAGTGCTCGGCCTGGGAAGCTACGAGACGGCCTGGACGATGCTGCACCGACTGCGTCGCGCGATGGTTCGTCATGGACGGGAACAACTCAAGGGCATCGTTGAAGTGGATGAAACCTTCCTGTCGATTACTGGCCGGAATACCCCGCCGTCGGGGGTTAGAGTCAGGGGCAACACCATCAAAGTGTTGATGGTAATTGCGGTTGAAATATTGCAACCCAAAGGGTTCGGTCGAGTTCGTATGCGACGGGTTGCTGGCAAGGGAGCCCGCGACCTCGTGCCGTTCGTTCAAGATTCGGTTGCGGTCGGCACGGATGTTCGCACCGATGGCTCGGCGGCCTACCTGCCCTTGCGGGATCTTGGTTACGACCTTGACCAGACCGTCATCCTGGGGTCTGGTGTTCCCGCCCACAATCCGCTGCCTGGCGTGCACCGGGTGGCCGCTCTGGTTAAACGCTGGATTCTCGGTACCCACCATGGCGCCATTCAGCCCGAACAGTTGGATGCGTACCTCGACGAATTCACCTTCCGCTTCAACCGCCGAACGTCCCGTTCTCGGGGAATGCTCTTCTACCGTCTTCTGCAACAAGCGTTGGCGACAGGCCCGGTGACTTACGATGACGTGACCCGAAAAGCCTCTCACGCCAGAAAATCAGCCAAGTGGAGCTAAGTGGATACCCCATTTGTAGAGATAGGTATCGGGGTAACGAAATTGTCCCCTGCCCGCAACCTTATGTTTCTTGCACAACCACCAGCGGAGCCGCTGCGTGACATGGGTATTAATCGCCCGATACGCGGAACTGACCGGCCCAAGGCAGAAATAATTCGCCCCGCCAGTCAGCTTCCGGTTGAGCCGTCCCACGACATAGTCGGCATCCAGTAAGGTGCGGCGACGATCGGTCTCCTCGGTGAGGGTATCCACCATTCGCTTGATGCTCTTTCGCGAGGGCCGGGTACCAATATAGGCACGTCCATTCTCGCGACTGTAGCATCGCCCGGTGTAACCGAGAAAGTCAAATCGCTCCTGCGGTATTCGACACAAGTGTGTCTTGTCGTCATTTACCGTCAGCTTCAGCGTTTCCATCATGCCCCGCATTGCGGCCATGGCCTCGTGAGCCTGGCCTTTGCAGCAGATGACGAAATCGTCCGCGTAATTGACGATGTGTGCCGACCAGCGATCGGCATACCCTCGTTGCTTCCATCCCAGTATGAATCGCCGCATGTACAGGTTCGATAGCAGCGGCGAGATGGGCGCGCCTTGGGGTGTGCCGCGTCAGGTATCCCGGTTGGCGGTCGTCCGCTT
>CAIZHL010000331.1 GCA_903932755.1 uncultured beta proteobacterium | reverse complement strand
GGCCACCGTGGTGGGCGGCATGGCCTTGCAGGTGTCGATCAGGCGCTGGTATTTTTCATGCGTGTGGGCGATGGCTGCCATGGTTATTGCTCCGCTGGTCCGAGATCAAGGGTGATGTGGATGACGCCGTCGGCGCTGTGCGTGGTCATCGGCCAACCGCAACGCCCGAAAACGCCGAGCATGGCGGTGTTATGCGGCAGGACTTCGGCGATGAAAGTCCGGATGCCGGCAGCCGTGGCGATTTTCCCGAGATGGGTCAGCAGGCGCCGGGCGATGCCGAGCCGGTGATAATCCTCTTCCACGATGAAGGCAACCTCCGCGGTGGCGTCTCCGGCGCTCGCATAGGTGCCGGAGGCGATGACGATTTCGCGGCCATGCTCCTGCACGGTGCACAGCAGGATGACGCGGTTGACGAAATCGGCTTCGCGGAAGCGCTTCAATTCTGCCGGCGAGATCTCCTTCTTCGGCCCGAAAAAGCGCAGATAGACGGACTCCGGATCCAGCTTGTGAAATGCCTCGATCAGCAGGTCGCCATCGTCCGGGTGTGCCGCACGGAAGCAAACCTCGAGACCGTTGCGCAGAGTTTCCGTGACTGAATATGTGCGCGCGTCGATCATGCGTTTTTTCCCTGAAGTATCGATGCCGGGAGAGATACTTTTATTGCACGTACTTTCTGCTTTTAGTGCTATGCAGCATTGATAAATGTCAATGCTGACGCAGATAAATCGTGCCATCCGGAGTCAGTGGATCTTGATCTCGTGAGTGCGCCAAGTACTGGTCTATTTCGGTCAGCTTCGAAAGGGCGGTGGTCGATGCGAAGGCCTGTCCTCCGGCTTTACATGGCCTTGAGATAGGACTCCGCGGCAGCGAAACGCAATAGCGAGCCGATGACGAGATCAAGGAAGCCAAGCAGGTGAATCGGCTTTTCGGCGGCGACCCAGGCCTTGCCCGTCGCCCCGATCGGGATATGCACGCCCTCCGGCTCCTCGAATTCCAGGATCAGCGTGCGGCCGATCTCGTTGCTGTTCTTCATCACGTGCTGGGTCACGCTCTGCGGAGAGCCGAACAAGGATCCCTGCGCTTCACCGGTGGATTCCGTGATGCTGTGCACCCGGGCGCGGAAGATCTTGCCCGGGTAGGCGTCGACATAAAACTCGGCAAATGCCTTCGGCTTGATGTACTCGTACACCTGATCGGGTATGCGCAGTTCGATGAACTTCTTGTTGGTGAACATGTGGATCGCCGCCGGGCGGGATTCGCCGAAATATTGCCCTTCCGACGAATACTGCACGGCCACCTGGCCATCCACCGGAGCGACCACCACGGCCTTGTCGATTTTCCACTGCAGGTCCGCCATGTCCTGTTCGGCCTTGATCACCAGTTCGCGCTGGTTTTCCACTTCGGCCACCTTGGCGTCGTATTCGGCCTGCGGCACCACTTCGCCGACCAGCTTGCCCAGGCGTTTGAGGTCGGCATTGAGTTTTCCGAGCTGCGTCTGCAGACGGGACTTCTCGGCCTTCTTCGCCGCCATCTGGATTTCGTAGCGGTCGGTCTTGAAGCTGTAGACCGGATCACCCGCCTTTACCTTCTGGTTGTGGGTGACGTAAATCTTGTCGATTTCGCCGCCCGCGGGGCTGTTGAGCACGATGTGCGGGGCCTTGACGGTGGTTGTCGCGGTCAGGTCGATGAAGGCGTAAAAGCGGGTGAAGGTCAGCAGCATGAAGAGCACGAACACCGCGCCCAGGCCCATGGCGACGAAATTGCCGGCGGTTTTCTTGACGATGCCGAACTTGACCAGCAGCCAGCAGATCAGCAGATAGGGGACGAGGGTCAGTTTCATGCCTTGGCCTCTGCGGCAACGCTGGCGGGCGCAGCGGGTGTGGATTCAGCGACCGGCGGAATGTCCGGCGCGGTGGCGGAAGAGGCTATTTCGACATCTTCTGGAGTACGCGACCGGCGCAGGATGCGGACCACGAATTCCTCGAACTCGTTCCAGTCGACGTAGGCGAGGAACAGTGCGACGGCCCAGACCCAATGCTGGAACAGGCCAAGCAGGGTCAGGGCGCTGACCAGTTCGGCCTGGCGCATCTTCTTGTGGTCGGCCTTGTGCGCGGGTATTTCGTGCACCCGCCAGGCCAGCATCAGCAATGCCACGACGATCAGCAGCAAGAAGGGCAGTAGGATGTAGAGCAGCCAGTCGGCATCGAGGATGGTGCGGTAGATGCCGAAGGGCTCATTGACGTAATAACCCTCCGGCTTTGGTTCGCTATACACATGAAATATCATCAGAAACCTCCTCCCAGGGCCTTGTAATACTGGCTGCGGGCAGCTAGTTGGTTGAATCGTGCGTCGGCCAGCAGCAAGGCCGAATTCAGCGCCTTGACCGTCTCCGACAGCACTTCGAACTTGCTGGTACGTCCGGCGTCGTAGCTTTTTTCGGCGAGCACGATGGATCGCTTGCGCACATCGAGTTCTTCCTTGATCGACTTGAACTGGCGATCACTGGCATCGAGCTGTACCAGCGCCTGGTAGGCGTCGCGGAAGGCCAGGGAAACCGTGTATTGGTAGTGGGCCAGCGCCTTCTGCCGCCGTGCCTCGGCGGCATCGACTTTCGACTGCACCAGGCCGCCGTCGAAGATCGGTCCGACCAGGCCGGCGCCGGCTTCCCAGAAAAGCGGCATGCCGGAGATGGCGCCGGATGTCGACGCGACAAACCCGGCCAGCAGCGAAAGCGTCAGGCGCGGGTAGAACTCGGCGCGAGCGCTGTTGACGTCGGCATGCGCGGCAACCAGCAGCAATTCAGCCGAAGCCACATCCGGGCGGCGCAGCAGCAGGATCGAATCGACCTCGCGCGGTGTCTGTGGAACCGTCGGCATGGATCCTTCCGGCAAGTCCTCGCCCCGAAGCTTCTGCAGGGAAGGGCGCGGTACGGGTTCGCCGATCGCGCGCGGACTGCGCCCGACAAGGAGTTTCAGCGCCAGTTCGGTTTGGGAGACGGCCTCCTCGAACACCGGCACACGGGCTTCGGTGGCCTTGTATTCGGCAAGACTCTGGATGTAGGCGAGCTCCGTGCCTACTTGCGCCTTCCAGCGCCGGAATTCAAGGTCTGTAACCGATTTCGAGTTGGCTGCAGCGGCGCGGGTAACCAGCAGCTTGGCATCGAGAACGCGCAGTTGAAACCAGGTATCCGCGACCAGCGTGGAAATCGACAGGGTCGTGGCATTGCGTGCGTGCTCGGAAGCGGCAAAGCGCGCCAGCGCGGCATCGTTCATCTGGCGGATGCGATCCCACAGGTCGATTTCCCAATTGACGGCTGCGCCGACTGCTCCCGTGGAAACGACATCGTCGAATTCCTTTGAGCCCAAGGTCAACTGCCGCTGCGAGGAGCTTGCATTGATCACGCCATCGACGCGCGGCGAGAGCAGGGACTTTGCAGAAGCAACGGCTGCTCTGGCCTCGGCGACGTTAGCCGCCGCCTTGGCCAGATCCCAGTTGTGCAGCAAGGCCTCATCGACCAACGTGTTCAGGGTCGGGTCTTCGAAGGCCTTCCACCACTGCCGGTCGATCGAAAGCGGCTTGGCCGGTTCTGTCGGCAATTCAAGCGGCGGCCGCTCATACTCGGGCCATACCGTCGAGCACGAAGCCGTGACCAGCGAGAGCAGAATCAGGAAAGGACGAAACCTTGAATGAATTTGCATTGGCTGCGCGCTAAACCAGACTATCCGGAGGAAGTCAGGACATTATTGTAGCGGATTGCCGGCACGAATCGGCAAGGTGTTCTGGCGCGAAATGCAAGGTGCGCAAGGGATGTCGGGCCTTTTCGCGCGGACGATGCACATCAAAAAGATTGTTGCCGACGCCAAGCAAGCCAATCAGCGGTCATTAATTATGTAGACTGTGCATGTTTTTGCCGGATGGATGCCTGATTTCGACCGCAGCAGACTGTCGATGGATGTCCTCACCGGTCCGCGAACAAACGTTACCCCCTTCTCTGGACAGGGCAGGGAAAAATGGAGTCAAAAATGATTGATCTTGAAGTTATCCACCGCGTTCAGGCGACACTGCTCGACCGCAAGGGCGCCGCGCCCGATTCGTCCTACGTTGCCGGCCTGTATGCCAAGGGCACCGATGCGATCTGCAAGAAGGTCGCCGAGGAAGCCGCGGAAACCATCATGGCGGCCAAGGATGGCGATCGCCTGCATCTGGTGCGCGAAGTGACGGACCTCTGGTTCCACAGCATGATCCTGCTGACCCAGTTCGGTGTCGGTATCGATGACGTGATGTTCGAGTTTCGCCGGCGCGAGGGGATTTCCGGCATCGACGAGAAGAACAGCCGGAGCCCGGAATAATGAGCGACTGCATTTTTTGCCGGATCGCGCGCGGCGAGATTCCGTCGAAAAAGATCTATGAAGACGAGGAAATCTTCGTTTTTCACGACATCAACCCGATTGCGCCGGTGCATTTCATGATTGTGCCGAAGCTGCACATTCCGTCGCTCATGGAGGCCGAACCGAGTCACAGGATGCTGCTGGGGCACATGCTGGCCAAAGCCAACGACCTGGCCCGCAGCCAGGGACTTGATGAGGGCTTTCGCACCATCATCAACACCGGGCGGATCGGACAGCAGGAGGTGTATCATTTGCACGTTCACATCCTGGGCGGCCCCGAGCCCCTGGGTTCCATGCTCAAGCGCAGAGCGCCTTGAAAGTTCAATGAGCGCGAGGAGAAGGCAGAATGGGTTCATTTAGTATTTGGCATTGGCTGATCGTGCTGGTTATCGTGATGCTGGTATTCGGCACGAAAAAACTGCGCAACGTGGGATCTGACCTCGGTGGCGCCGTTAAAGGCTTCAAGGACGGCATGAAGGACGCCAGCGCCGACAAACCCTCCGAAAGGGCGGCCGAGCCGCAGCAAGTTACCGGTCAGACCATCGACGTCGAGTCGCGTCGGGAACAGACCAAATCCTGATCTGTCGCGGCTTGGCGACATGCCTGCTTCTGCAGCCATGAGCGCTCCTGCGAATTCTCCTGCCATTTACCCAGTTCAAACGAACCCATGTTCGACGTAGGCCTGTCCGAGTTGATGATCATCGCCGTGGTGGCGCTGGTCGTCATCGGCCCGGAGCGCCTGCCTAAAGTGGCGCGCACCGCCGGCCTGCTTCTGGGCCGCCTGCAGCGCTATGTCAGCGATGTGAAGAGCGACATCAATCGCGAGATCCAGCTGGACGAGTTGAAAAAGATGCAACAGGAGATGACCAACCAGGTGACCAACCTGCAGACTTCCGTGACTCACGAAATGCGCGAGGTGGAATCTTCCGTGAGCAAGGTCATCGAGCCGTTGGCGGCCGATGTCGCCGTGCCGCCAGCGCCGACTTCTGAAGCGCCTCCCGCAGTCGAGGCTCCGGTTGCATCGATGCCGGCTCCCGTGACCGCAGAAGCAGTCAAGTCCTGATGTCTGACCAGCAAGAGACTTTTCTCTCCCATCTGGTCGAGTTGCGCGACCGCCTGATCCGAATCCTTATTGCGGTTGGCGTCGTTTTCGTACCGCTGGCCTTTTACGCCCGCGAGCTGTATTCGCTGCTGGCCGATCCTTTGCTGAAGAAGCTCCCCGCAGGCGGCCAGATGATCGCCACGGACGTGGTTGGCGTATTCCTGGTGCCGATGAAGGTTTCGCTGATGACCGCCTTTCTGGTCGTCCTGCCGTACGTCCTGTACCAGGTATGGGCCTTCGTCGCTCCGGGCCTGTATGCCCACGAAAAAAAGCTGGCGATGCCGCTGGTGGCAGCCTCGGTGGTCCTGTTTTTCATCGGCATGTCCTTTGCCTACTTCGCTTTTTTCCCGATGGTATTCGGCTTCATGGCGCAGTTCGCTCCGGAGGGCGTGGCCTGGATGACTGATATCGAGAAGTACTTTTCCTTCGTGCTCACGATGTTCCTCGCGTTCGGCGTCACCTTCGAGGTGCCTATCATCGTCATCGTGCTGGTCAAGATCGGCCTGGTCGACGTGATCAAGCTGCGCGAGTGGCGCCCCTACGTGATCGTCGGCGCCTTTGTCGTCGGAGCGATATTCACCCCGCCCGACGTGATTTCGCAGTTCATGATGGCCGTGCCTTTGTGGCTTCTTTATGAACTCGGGATCATTCTGGCGAGTTTCATCGTCAAGCCTGTTCCGCAGCCGGCCGGCCAGTCCGACTACCAGCCGCCCTCGGATGAGGAAATGAACCGGGAACTCGATCGCGCCGAGCAGCAGTCGCGCGACTAGAAAATTCCACGGCAGGTGCACACGGGATCAGGGACGTTCCTGATCGAGTCTGGTGCAGATATTCAGGACGTGCTTGCGGTTGCGTGCCACAGCCGCAGTTTGTCCAGGGAAACCCGGTCGGCCTCCGGCAAGACCATGCGCGCGCCCTCGAAGTTTTCGTTGATGGTGTAGTCGCTTACCGTGATGACCGTCGGAATCCCCGCCGCCAGGCTGGCCGCCAGGCCGTGCGACGAATCCTCGATCGCCAGGCAGTCGCGCGGCGGCAGATCGAGTTGTTTCAGGGTCCAGTGGTAAAGCTCCGGCGATGGCTTCTTGGCCGCGACCACAGCCCCGGAGGCGATGGCATCGAACCAAGAGTCGGCATTCGGGCCAAGGTTTGCCCGCAGCAGGCCGACCACGTTTTCCAGCTTGGAACTTGAGGCAATGGCCAGCCGTACGCCTTCGGTGCGCGCATCGCAAATCAGCTGGCCGATGTCCGCCCGCAGCGGAATCGCTCCGGCAGCAAGCAGGCGCTGGTAATTGCGGGTTTTAGTGTCGTGAATGCGGGCCAGCAACTCGTCGAAATCCGGGCGGGCGCGCGTGGCCGGATCGAACTTTTCGGCGTAATGTCGAATGCGTTCCAGACCACCGGCAACGTCCAGCAGGGTGCCGTAAAAGGCTTCATCCCAGTGCCAGGGTAGCCCCACTTCGGCAAACGCCGCATTGAACGCCGGACGATGCCCGTCACGCTCGGTGTTGGCAAGGGTACCGTCGACATCAAAAATGATCGCGCGCAGAGCCATGATGAATAACACCTGACATGAAGTGAGGGTTTAAGACTAGCCGATTTTCGGCCGGGATGGAAAATCCGGCGAATTTGGCAGGGGAGCGCGATTCATGCCGGTTTTGCTCGGAGCCGGACGGTGCTAGAGTGCACCACGTTGGCGCCGGCGTCATGCCGGCGAACCCGAAGCAGCAAAGCAACTGGAGACCGAGCGCACGTGAAACCGACGAACATCGGTGCCCACGACTATTTTCACAAGGTCGTGGATTGCCAATGGGCCTGCCCGGCCCACACCCCCGTTCCCGAGTACATCCGCCTGATTGCGGCCGGCCGTTACTCGGATGCCTACATGATCAATTGGCGCTCGAACGTCTTTCCGGGCATCCTCGGGCGCGTCTGCGATCGCCCCTGCGAGCCGGCTTGCCGCCGCGGCCGGGTGGACAAGGAACCGGTGGCCATTTGCCGCCTGAAGCGAGTCTGTGCCGACCTCAAGGACGACATCCAGGATCGCTTGCCGCGTGCGCCGGAGAAAAAGAACGGCAAACGGATTGCCTGCGTCGGCGCCGGACCTGCCTCGCTGACCGTGGCTCGCGACCTGGCCTCCATCGGTTATCAGGTCACCGTATTCGACAGCGGGGCCTCGCCCGGCGGCATGATGCGCAGCCAGATTCCGAAATTCCGCCTGCCCGACAGCGTCATTGACGAAGAGTGCGGCTACATCATCAACCTGGGCGTAGAAACCCGCTATAACCAGTGGGTCAACAGCCTGCGCGAGCTGGTGGACGGCGATTGGGATGCCGTGTTCGTCGGCACCGGTGCGCCAAAGGGGCGCGACGCGCCGATCCCGGGTCGCGAGGAAGCCGCCAAACACATACATATCGGCATCGACTGGCTGGCCAACGTGGCTTTCAGTCATACGACGACGATTTCGAAGCGCGTGATCGTGCTGGGCGGCGGCAACACGGCCATGGACTGTTGCCGTTCGGCGCGCCGCATGGGGGGCGATGACGTCAAGGTCATCGTCCGTAGCGGCTTCGAGGAAATGAAGGCCT
>CAIZHL010000330.1 GCA_903932755.1 uncultured beta proteobacterium | reverse complement strand
TCGGAAGCCGGCAGCTACGGCAAGGACACGCGCGGCATGATCCGCCAGCACCAGTTCGACAAGGTGGAACTGGTGCAGATGGTGCGCCCGGACCAGTCATGGGATGCGCTGGAACAGCTCACCGGCCACGCCGAGGCGGTGCTGCAGAAGCTGGAACTGCCCTATCGCAAGGTGGCGCTGTGCACCGGCGACATGGGCTTTTCCGCGGCCAAGACCTACGACCTCGAAGTCTGGCTGCCGGCACAGAACACCTATCGCGAGATTTCCTCCTGCTCCAACTTCGAATCCTTCCAGGCGCGCCGCATGCAGGCACGCTTCAGGAACGAAAAGAACAAGCCGGAACTGCTGCACACGCTGAACGGTTCGGGCCTCGCGGTGGGCCGCACGCTGGTCGCCGTACTCGAGAACTACCAGAACGAGGACGGCAGCATCACGGTCCCGACGGCACTTCGGCCATGGATGGGCGGGATGGAGAAAATTCGGGCAGCCTGAGCGTCGGCCGCATCGCGTAGGGCGACTTGTCGGCCGGTTCGTAGCGGCTGAGGATGTCGTAGTAGTTGCGGATGTTCTCCACCATGATCACGGCCTCGCCGCCGCGCGCGGCGCCGCTCTTCAAGCGCGCATAGATCTCCGGCCGCGCCAGTTGCGGCAGTACCTGCTTCATGTCGTACCAGACGTCCGGGTCGCGCTTCATGCTTTTTGCGATCGAGCGCGCGCCGCGAAAATGTCCCATGCCAAGGTTGTAGGCCGATAGCGCCAGCCAGAGGCGGTCGGGATGCTGCGCGCCGGGTATCTGCTCCGCCAGTTCGGCCAGATAGCGGGCGCCGGCGCGGATGCTTTCCTGCGGATCGAGGCGGTTCTTGACGCGCAGATAATCGGCCGTGTCCTCGGTCAGCATCATCATGCCGCGCACGTTGGTATACGAGGTGGCCAGGGGGTCCCATTTGGATTCCTGGTAGGCCAGGGCCGCCAGCAGGCGCCAGTCGATTCCGGTCAGGTCCTGCGCGGATTGAAAGTGGTGGCGCCAGTTGGGGAGCTTGGTGCGGGTGTCGTCGATGAACCTGGCGATGCCGGCCGCATTGAGGCGCTTGATGTGGCCGAAGTAGCGGTCATGGATGCGCGCCAGCGTGCCGTCGGCGCGGACGCCGGCGATGAAGGCGTCGGCCTTGTCGCGCAGGGCAGCGGCATCCTTGCCGCCGAAGGCCCAGCCGAACTCCAGCCGGCCTGGCAATTCCAGCAGGGGGCTGAGTTCCGGATGGAAGTTGACGCCCAGGTCAAGGTGGATTTCATGTACCGCGACCAGCTCCGCCTTGCGTTCGGCGACGCGGGCCAGCAGGTCCATTTCGGTGACGCCCGGAACTTCGACGACCTGCGGGCGCGATTTTTCGTCCAGCCCGCGCAGGATGGCCGCCAACGCCGAGCCCGCCACCACCTCGACCGACTTCCCGGCCAGGTCGGAAAGCTGCTCCGGTCCCAGCACCTCGTCGTGGCCGACGATCCACTGCTTGACGCTGCGGATCGGGGTCGAGTATTGCAAAGCGCCGTTCCCGAGCGGCATCGAGGCGGCAAAGTGCACCCGGCCGGCCAGCGCCAGGTCGTTCAGCTCGTAAGGGTCGGCGGCCTTGATGAAATGCACCTTGAGGCCGAGGCGGTCAGCGAAGGCGGTGACCAGGTCGTGCTCGAAACCGCTGGCCGTGCTGCCTTCGCGTTCCTGGAAGAAAGCCGGGGTTTCGCGGATGGCCACGACCAGCCTGCCGTCGTCTTCGGGTGGCTCGATGCGGCTGCAGGCGGCCAGGCAGCAAGGGATCAGGCAGCAGATAAGGCGAAGCAGTTTCGACAACGCTTTTCCTCCCGTGCGTGCTGTGAACGACGGCCGCTTCGCGGGTATAATCCGCGCCTCGCGGAGAGGTGGCAGAGTGGTCGAATGTACCTGACTCGAAATCAGGCGATGTCGCAAGGCATCCGTGGGTTCGAATCCCACCCTCTCCGCCACCTAACCTTGTCCCCCAAGGGTTTCCGAGCCACACTAGATCTCTACCCATCGCTCTACCCATCGTCCGGACTGATGCGTAGTGCTACGTAATGAGAAACACCCTCAGCAAAGGGGTAGGCTACCTCACTTGTGGGAATTCTGCTTAACCCTGATTAGACGGTAAAGCGGGCGAAGTCGTGTCATTAGGACACTGAGCGCCAATGCTGCGTTCTTTGCGGCACCTTCAAGTTCGAGGCCGACTTGCCGCCGTTGAATTTCGGGGCCAGGTAGCAGTCGGTGGTCACCGGGTGCAGCCGGCCATCAGCCGCCGCTCGCGTTTCTTCTCCAAACCAACCCCTGAATCTGGGCCGTTCTCCAAACCAGCCTCTCAATCGGCACCATTGATTTCCGCGATCTGAACTTCGGCTATCCTATCTTTGAATGGGTGAAGAAGGCACCATAGACACATCCATTCGCTTTTTCGACCCTTTCTTCGGAAGTGAACCAGTGCGTAATCCCTGGGTCGTTGTGCTGGCATTGTCTTTGGGGCCAGCCGTATCCAACGGCTTGGCCCGTTTCGCCTACGCCCTTATCTTGCCCGCGATGCAGTCGGATTTGCACTGGACCTACACTGAGGCCGGATGGCTCAACACCGCCAACGCGATTGGGTATTTGCTGGGAGCAATCGGAACTCTGTGGGCGGTACGGAGCGTGGGAGCAGGCACGCTGTTCCGGCTAGGTATGCTGGTGGTTACGCTGGCACTCCTTGTCTCAGGTATAAGCAGGGATATTGGATTGCTTTCGTTCCTGCGCATCTTGGCGGGCTTGGCTGGCGCGCCGGTATTTATATGCGGCGGGGTGCTAGCCGCAGCACTTTTTCCTGCCGGGGACGGCCGAGCGGGAAACGCTATCGCCCTTTACTTTGGCGGCGCGGGTGCAGGTTTGCTGCTATCGGGAATAGTCCTGCCCCTGTGGTTCGATCAAGCTGGACCCACCGGCTGGTCTATCGCCTGGATCGCCTTGGGAATCCTCTCAGCCTTTTGCGTTCCGCTCACATGGTGGGCCAGCCGCCAGGTCGGCGGGTTGCCCGCCGGTCATTCCGAGCCGCTTCTTGGAGTTTGGCGCAACTTCCTTCCAGCACTAATTGGATATGGATTTTTCGGTGCTGGCTATATGATCTACATGACATTCGTGGTGGCGTGGGCGCGTAACGCTGGAGCTGGTGTAGGCGCGGTGATCGCTCTTTGGAGCCTGCTCGGCCTTGCCGTTCTGGCTTCGCCATTTGTCTGGCGGCCTCTACTTACCCGTTGGTCCGGCCAAACCTGTCTAGCCCTGTCTATCGGCCTGACAGGCTGCGGTGTGGCGGTTGCGTGGGCCATGCCAACCAACACAGGCCTGCAAGCATCGGCCATCATTTTCGGCCTGAGTTTCTTCATAGTTCCGTCTGCGGCCACTGCCCTCGTGCGTAGCAGTTTGCCGAAGGCCCAATGGGCTCCAGCGGTGGCATTTTTTACCGTTGTCTTTGCTGCCTCTCAGACAGTCGGTCCGATCGCCGCCGGCTGGATAGCCGACCGGTCAGGCTCGCTTTCTTCGGGATTGTTGCTGGGACTTGGATTGCTTGCGGCAGGGACTCTTGCTGCAGGGGCCCAGCCTTCGCGAGCACTCGAGTGAGCTGTGAACAGGAGCAGCCAGCGGTAGCAATACGATGGTTTATGCCTTCGGCCTGATTGTTGGAACTCGGGTTTGTCATGGTGAGTATGGGTATTCGATCCCTATGTGTTTCGTATGGATGGGGTCGGTGAGAAGTGTAATTTCCTGGTCCGGTTAAGACTGTCTGCAGCCACATGATAGATTCATGGCCAAAGGCTGCTCCAACCGCTTGGATTCAGCCGGTGGCGGCATTTCTGCTATCCATCCTTCCGACTCAGCGCACGCAGCAGGGTCGCAAACAGTTCGT
>CAIZHL010000329.1 GCA_903932755.1 uncultured beta proteobacterium | reverse complement strand
GTTCGCCTTTTATGCCGCGGCCGATGTCGCCTTCATCGGCGGCAGCCTGCTCGATTTCGGCAGCCAGAACCTGATCGAAGCCGCGGCTTGCGGCACGCCTGACAGCCCTTGGCGCACGGAGCGTCACCGTGACCGGCAACGTCAAGTTCGACATAGCGGCACCTGCGGCGCAGCTCGAGCTCGGCCGCGAACTCCGCGCCCGCTGCGGCAATCGCCCGGTGTGGCTGGCGGCCAGCACGCGCGAAGGCGAGGAAGTGCTGATCCTGGCGGCATGGAAAACGGCAATGCGAAAAGTTATGCAAAGCGGTATCCCCTTGCGGGACGGCGCTGACGCTACGGCACTGCTGGTCATCGTCCCGCGCCATCCGCAGCGTTTCGACGAGGTGGCGCGGCTTGTCGCCGAACACGGCTTCTCGCTGCAGCGACGCAGCGAAAATTCGGCGGTCGAGGCGACAGCGGAGGTGCTGCTGGGTGACAGCATGGGCGAGATGTTCGCCTTTTATGCCGCGGCCGATGTCGCCTTCATCGGCGGCAGCCTGCTCGATTTCGGCAGCCAGAACCTGATCGAAGCCGCGGCTTGCGGCACGCCGATACTGATCGGCCCTTCAACGCGGAATTTTGCCGAGGCGGCGCGCGAGGCCGTTGCCTGCGGCGCGGCATTGGCGATCTGCGACGCCGATGAACTGGTGGCGCAGGTCGGCGCGATGCTGGCCGATGGTCAAGCCCGGCAGCGGATGGCCGCGGCCGGACGCGCCTTTACCGAACGCCATCGCGGCGCCACGGCACGTACCCTGGAGTTGATCAGTCCAGCAGCGTGTTGATGTTGGCCACGTCTTCTTCGCCCAGGCTGCCGGACGCCGCCTTGAGCCTGAGCAGCGCGATCAGCGTATCCATGCGGGACTTGGCCAGCTTCTGCCGCGTTTCGTATAGCTGGCTCTGGGCGTTCAGCACGTCGATGTTGATGCGCACCCCGACCTCGTAACCGAGCTTGTTGGATTCCAGCGCGGACTGCGAGGACGTCAGCGCCGCCTCATAGGCCCTGATCTGCGCCAGGCCGGCGGTCACCCCTAGGTAGCCCTGGCGGGCGTTGAGCGCCGCCGTACGGCGGGCATTGTCCAGTTCGGCAACGGCCCTTTCCTTCAAGGCGACGGCCTCGCGATCCCTGGACATGGTGGCGCCGCCCGAGAAGATGGGCAGGTTCAGTTGCAGGCCGACGGTGGTCGTGTCTGTATCGCTGCCGGAGCCGACGCCGGCAACGCCGGCGACGACCGTGTTCGAGGTGGAACTGCGCCCCCGCGTCGCCACCAGGTCGAGCGTCGGGTAATGGCCGGCGCGCTGCCTTTCCACCTCGCGCAGCGCAATTTCATATCTCGCCTGGGAAATCTGCACCGTGGCGGCGGCGGACTCGGCCATCTCGACCCACTTGTTGATGTCGGCCGGTTGCGGGCCTGCGAGGCGAACCCCTGTCTTGACGGTTTTCAGTCCGTCGGGTTCCTTGCCGATGATCGCGCGCAGTACCTGGCGCTTGACGTCGAGGTCGTTCTGCGCGGCAATTTCCTGGGCGGTGGTCAGGTCATAGCGCGACTGGGCCTCCTGGCTGTCGGTGATGGTCGCGGTGCCGACCTCGAAATTGCGCTTGGCCGACTCGAGCTGTTCGGCAATCGCCACCTTCTGCGCCTGCGCCGTCGCCAGCAGGTCCTGCGCCAGCAGCACGTCGAAGTACGCCACCACCGTACGCACGATCAGCTCCTGGCGCGCCAGCATGAACTCGGCTTCGGCCTGGGCCACGGCGAGTTCCGACTGGTTGTAGGCGACCCAGTTCTGCCAGCGGAACAAAGGCTGGCTGAGCGACACCGTCCAGCCGTTGGTGTTGTACTGGCTTTCGCGCGAGAGTATGCCCGGCGTGCGGAAGTTGGTGTCGCTGTCATTCCACGTCGTGCTGCTGGAGAGGCCGACGTTCGGCAACAGGCCGGCGCGGCCCTGCGGCAGCCTTTCGCGGCCGGCGTCGAGCGCCGCCCGCGCCGCGGCGAACTGCGCGTCGTAGGCCAGGGCGTCGCGATACACGCCCATCAGATCGGCGCCGTGCGCCGCATTGGAAAGCCCGCCGAGCGAAAGGCCGCCGGTCAGCATCAGGGACATCATTTTCATTTTCATTTTCATCTTCATCGCGATCTCCGCGCTGCGTCCAGGTTTCATTTCAATACGTCGGCATGGTCGGATCGACATCCCGCGCCCAGGCGGCAACGCCACCCTGGGGGTTGATGATGCTGGTAAAACCCATCTGCTCAAGGAACATCCCGGCCTGGAAGCTGCGCGCACCGTGATGGCATACCATGACAATGTCTTGATCGCGCCTGAGCTCGTGATAGCGCGCGGGGATGCCGCGCATCGGCATCGATATCGAGCCGTTGATGCGGCAAGTCTCGAACTCCCACGGCTCGCGCACGTCGAGCAGCACGGGCTTGGCCCGCTGTGCGTCGGCGAGCCAGTCCTTCAACTGGGAAGCGGAAAACTGGCGCATCCGCTCAGAAGGCAAACGCCGGCGCCGGTTCGGCATCCGTCAAGGGTGTAACTGCGGTTTCGAACACGGCCAGCCGGCTGAAGCCTTTTTCCGTCCGGGTGTACAGCGCCGCCGCCATGGCCGGAGCGGCGCCTTCGATGGCGAACAGGCGTCCGCCCGGCTTCAGCTGGTCGAGCAGAACCTTGGGCGCTTCGGCTACCGCACCCGATACGACGATGACATCGAAGGGCGCACGGGCGGCCAGGCCGGAGAGCCCGTTGCCGGTTTCCACCGTGACGTTGGTAGCGCCGGCACGACGCAGGTTTTCGCGCGCCGTAGCGGCGAGCTGCGGATCGATCTCGATGGTCCACACATGATCGGCATGCACACCCAGCAGCGCCGCCATGTAGCCCGACCCGGTACCGACTTCCAGCACGTTCTCATGCTTTTTCATCGCCAGCGCCTGCAAGGCGAGGGCTTCGACGATGGGCGCAAACATGCGCGCACCCGCATCGCCGCCCAGCGGAATCTGGGTGTCGGCAAAGGCCAGCCGCCGATGCGCGGGCGGCACGAATTCTTCGCGCTTGACCACGAACAGCGTATCCAGTACGCCGGGATCCAGCACATTGCCGGGACGCAGCTGCTGCTCGATCATGTTGAATCGGGCTTGTTCGAAATTCATCATATCTCCAGAGAATCTATATTAGCACGCTCTAATATTAAGGTAGCGCGGGAAGAGGCCGGATTCTACGCTTGCGCGCCCGAGTCGGCATCGGCGTACCTCACCCGGAACCGTGCCTTGCAAGCGGGGGGCACAGGTGGAAGGCGACGCACCCATGGGAGGCTTTCATGCGTTGTTCTTCGGCAGCAAGTGCTGCAAGCGCTGGACAAGGTCGTCGACATAGGTAAACACCACCGGGATCACCAGCAGGCTGAGGAAGGTAGAGGTGATCAGGCCGCCGATGACGACTATGGCCATCGGCGCGCGGAAGCTCGAGTCGGTGCCGAGGCCGATCGCGATCGGCATCATGCCGGCGCCCATGGCGACGGTGGTCATGACGATCGGGCGGGCGCGCTTGCGGCAGGCGTCGAGCAGGGCATGCCAGCGGTCGAGGCCGGGTTTGCCACCAATTCCGCGCCGCGCCAGCACCACATAGTCAATCAGCAGGATCGAATTCTTGGTGGCGATGCCCATCAGCATGATGAGCCCGATCATCGACGGCATGGACAGCGCGGTCTGGGTCACGAACAGGGCGAGGAAGGCCCCCGGCACCGACAGCACCAGGGCCGCGAGGATGGTCACCGGCTGCACGAAATCCTTGAACAGCAGCACCAGCACGACATAGATGCAGAGCACGCCGGTCAGCATCGCCAGCGAAAAGCTGGCGAACAGCTCGCCCATCGCCTCGGCATCGCCCACGGTGGTCTGCAGGACTCCCGGCGGAAGGGTCTTCAGGCTGGGCAGGGCCAGGGTCAGCTTCTCCACCTCGCCCAGCGCCTGCCCGTTGAGCTCGATTTCGAAATTTATGTTGCGCAAGCGGTCGTAGCGATCGATTTCGGCCGGGCCGCCGGCGATTGTCAGGCTGGCCACGGCGCCGACCATGACCGGGCCGTGCGCGCCCGGTACCGTGAGGCGTTCGAGCAGGCCGAGGTCCTGGCGCGCGGCGGCGGGCAGCTTGACGACGATAGGCACCTGGCGCTGTGCCAGGTTGAGCTTGGCGATGCTCTGGTCGTAATCCCCGGCGGTGGCGATGCGCAACACGTCGGCGATGGCCGCCGAACTCACGCCGAGTTCGGCCATGCGGCTGAAGTCGGGTTTCACCACCAGCTCCGGCCGGGTCAGGCTGGCGGTCGAGGTGACCGCACCGATGCCGGGGATGGTACGCAGTTCGCGCTCGACCTTGCGCGCATGGTCCGCCAGCACGGGGCCGTTTTCGCTGGCCAGGACCAACACGTATTTTTCGCTGGAGCCGCCCAGCCCGACTTTCACCTGCACGCCGGGCAGGGCCTGCAAGGCCTCGCGCAGCGCCTGTTCGATGACCTGCTTCTTGACGCCGCCGCGGTCCTGACGCGGCGTCAGGTTGATGGTCAGGGTCGCCTTGCGCACCTCGGACGCACCGCGCGGTGCAAAGGGGTCGCTGCCGGCGGCGCCGCCGCCGATCGCCGTATAGACCATCTTCACATGCGGATTGCGCGTGACGACGGCACGTGCCGCTTCCGCCGCGGCATGCGTGTCCTTGAAGGTGCTGCCGGGGGGCAGTGACAGATACACCTGGGTCTGCGACAGGTCGTCCTGCGGCAGGAAGCCGGTGGCCAGCAGGGGCAGCAGGGCGAATGAGCCGAAAAAGAACCCGGCGGCTGCACCCAGCGTTGCCAGGCGGTGCTGCAGGCACCAGGTCACCAGACTGACATACTTCGTCAGCCAGCGCGCTTCGCCCTGCTCCTGCCGCGGCGGCCGCAGCATGTAGGCGGACATCATCGGCGTCAGCATGCGCGCCACCACCAGGGAAAAGAACACGGCGATCGCCGCCGTCCAGCCGAACTGGACGAAGAACTTGCCCGGCACCCCGCTCATGAAGGCGGTGGGCAGAAACACCGCAATCAGCGTGAAGGTGGTCGCAATCACCGCCAGCCCGATTTCGTCGGCGGCTTCCATGGCCGCCTGGTAAGGCGGCTTGCCCTCGCGCAGGTGGCGCATGATGTTCTCTATCTCGACGATCGCGTCATCCACCAGGATGCCGACCACCAGCGACATCGAAAGCAGGGTCACCACATTCAGCGTGAAGCCCATCAGGTACATGACGGCGAAGGTCGGGATCGCCGACAGCGGCAGCGCGGTGGCCGAAACGAAGGTCGCCCTGCCGTCGCGCAGGAACAGCCAGACGACGATCACCGCCAGCACCGCGCCTTCGATCAGCAGCCACATCGAGCCCTCGAAATTCTCCACCACCGGATCGACGAAGTTGAAGGCCTCGGTGACCACGATGTGCGGATGATCCCGCTTGAGCTTTTCCAGGGCGGCGCGGATGTCTTTGGCGACTTCGACTTCGCCGGCGCCGCGGCTGCGCGTTATCTCGAAGCCCACTACCGGCTTGCCGTTGAGCAGGGCTGCCGAGCGTCGCTCGGCGACGGTGTCGCTGACCTTGGCCAATTCGGAAAGCCTGACGCGCCGGCCGTCGGCCAGGGCGATTTCCAGCGCACCGATTTCGGCGGCGGACTGCACGGTGGCGATGGTGCGCACCGACTGCTCGATGCCGCCGACGTCGGCGCGCCCGCCCGAGGCGTCCTGCTGGACCTGGCGCAACTGGCGCGAAACGTCGGCCGCCGTGGCGCGCAGCGCCTGCAGGCGATCCGGATCGAGTTCGACGCGGATCTCGCGCGTGACGCCGCCGACGCGCGCCACGGCGCCGACGCCGCGCACGCTCAACATGGATTTTGTGACGGTGTTGTCCACGAACCAGGACAGGGCTTCCTCGTCCATCCGCGGCGATGCGATCGTGTAGGTGAGGATCGGCGCACCGGCGACGCTCATTTTGGAGATCACGGGGTCGCGCATGTCGCCCGGCAGGTCGGCCCGGATGCGCGACATGGCATCGCGCACATCGTCGACGGCCTCCTGGGTCGGCTTCTCCAGGCGGAATTCGACGGTGACCGTAGCCGTGCCGTCCTGCACCTTGGTGTAGATGTGCTTGATGCCCTGCAGTGTCGCCATCGCGTTTTCGATCTTGCGGCCGACTTCGGTTTCCATCTGTCCCGGCGCGGCACCGGGCAGGACCGCCGTCACCGTCACCGTGGGCAGGTCGATATCCATGAACTGCTGGATGCGCATGTTCTTGAAGGCCAGCACGCCCGCGAATGTGAGCATCACGAACAGCAGAACCACCGGTATGGGGTTGCGGATCGACCACGCGGAAACGCTCATGGCTTGCCCGGGGCGTCCTGGTTTTCGACGATGCGGACGGTGTCGCCGTCGGCAAGGAAGCCAACGCCGCTGGCCACGAAACGGGCTCCGGCATCAATCCCCGCGAGCTCGACCCGGTCGTCGAGACGACGGCCGACAGTGACCTTGGTCTGCGTCACCTTGTTGCCGTCGATCCGGTAGACATAGGCGAAGCCCTCGCGCAGCAGCAGGGCCGACTGCGGCAGGGTCAGCGCCGGCCTGGCTCCAAGCAGGAACTCGCCGCGCGCGAACATGCCGGCGCTGATCTTCCCTGCAGCGGCGGCCGGCAGATCGACATAAACCACGGCCGTCGCCGTGCGCGGATCCACCGTCGGCGCCAGGGCACGGACGACGCCCTCGACCTGCCCGCCTCCCGGCGCCGTCAGCGCGACCTGTTGTCCCGCCTTGATTCGGGCGAGGTCCGCCGCACCGACCTCGGCGCGCCATTCCAGGCGGCTGCCCCGGATCAGGCGAAACAGCTCTTGCCCGGGCTGGACGATCGCGCCGACGGTGGCGCTCCTGGCCGAAACCGTGCCGTTGTCCGGGGCGAGGATCACGGTCTTGGATTTCTTCAGTCCCGCGGTCTGCAGCCTGGCCTTGGCGGCATCCAGGCGGGCCATGGCGGTGTCCGCCGCGGCCTGGGTCTGGGTCAGTTGCTGGGCACTGAAGAAGCCCTTTTCGCGCAGCTGGCGGGCCCGCTCATGGTTGGCGCGCGCCTCGGACAGCAGGGCCTCGGCCTCGGCCACGCTGGCGCGGGTCTCGGCGTATTCGCTGTCGACCGTTTCGGGCGCGATCAGCGCCAGCGTCTGCCCGCGCGCCACGACGTCGCCGACATTGACCTTGACCTCGACGATGCGATGGCCGCTGATCTCGGGGCCGATCACCGTCTCCTGCCAGGCGGCTACGTTGCCGCCGGCGGTGAAGGTCTGCGGCCAGTCGAGCTGTTGGGGAGCGACCGTGGTGACGGTGAGCGCCGGCAGGGCGGCGGCGGGCGCCCGGGCATCTCGGGGCGCCTCGCCGCAAGCGGCGAGCAGCAGGAGCCCGAAGGCGAGCGGCAGGCAGCGCTTCATATGCGCTCCTTTGCCGCCGAGAGGCCATTCACGGCCAGGTCGAGGTGGGTTTGCAGATACAGCCGGGGGTCGTGGGAGACGCCGCAGCAGGCACCCAGGGAGTAACGCCAGATCACCAGCATCAGCACCGGGGCGAAGATCACGTCGATCGCCGTCTCGACATCCACCACACGAAACTCGCCGGCCGCGATGCCGCGCTGCAAGGTGCGCCGGATCAGGTCACGGCCGCGCACGATCACCGTGTCGTGGTAATACACCGCCAGTTCCGGAAAGTTGCCCGCCTCGCTGATCATCAGCTTGGGCACTCCGGCCAGCGGCGTGTTGCCGATGCGCTGCCACCATTCGCCGATCAGCGCGCGCAACAGCTCCGCGGCACTTCCCTTGAAGCCGTCGATGAGCCCGGCGCCCTGCTCCAGAATCGGCACGATGCCCTCCTGGATCACCGCCTTGAACAATGCTTCCTTGCTGTCGAAGTAAAGATACAAGGTGCCCTTCGAGACGCCGGCGCGCGCGGCGACATCGTCCAGCCGCGTGCCGGCAAAGCCTTTTTCGACGAAGAGTTCCAGGGCCGCCGCCATGAGCTCGGCGGGGCGCGCCTCCTTACGCCGCTGACGGGGGTGGACAATGGCTTCCATGACGAATCCTGATTACTGACCAGTCAGTCAGTATAGAGATTGTTGCACCGAGGTCAAGCCCGGCACGGCTCACGCCCCGGCAATTCCGCGGTAAAGTCAAGCTGGAATTGGCGCCGGTCGGCGGCGGGGAGCAGCAACATGCGCATCGAAGAAGAGCTGAAACTCGATTTCCAGGACGTCCTGATCCGGCCCAAGCGCTCGACGCTGACCTCGCGCTCGGATGTCAACATTTCCCGCGAGTTCGTCTTCCGCCATTCCGGCCGCCGCTACCTGGGCGTACCGATCATCGCGGCCAACATGGACACCGTCGGCACTTTCGAGATGGCGCGGGCACTGGGCAGGCACCGGCTGGCGACGGCCCTGCACAAACACTACGAAGAGGCTGAACTGGTTGCCTATTTCAAGGCATTGCCGGAAGACTCGACGGTTTTCTACTCGATGGGGATCACCCGCGAGGATTACGACAAGTTCTGCCGCGTCAAGCAGCAGGCCGGCGACGCGATCGGATATGTCTGCGTCGATGTCGCCAACGGCTACACCAAGTCCTTCGTCGATTTCCTGCAGCGCCTGCGCGAGGCGTATCCGCAGATCACCATCATGGCCGGCAACGTGGTGACCGGCGAGATGGCCGAGGAGCTGATCCTCGACGGCGCCGACATCGTCAAGGTCGGCATCGGCCCCGGCTCGGTATGCACCACGCGCAAGATGACCGGCATCGGTTATCCGCAACTCTCGGCCATCATCGAGTGCGCCGACGCCGCCCACGGCCTGGGCGGATTGATCTGCGCGGACGGCGGCTGCACTTCGCCGGGCGACCTCGCCAAGGCCTTCGGCGGCGGCGCCGACTTCGTCATGCTCGGCGGCATGCTCGCCGGCCACGACGAATGCATGGGCGAGGTCGTCCTGCAGGACGGCGTGCAAAAGCTGCGCTTCTACGGCATGAGCTCGCGCGCGGCGATGGACAAGCACGCCGGCGGCGTCGCCAACTACCGCGCCGCGGAGGGCAAGGAGGTGCTGCTCGACCATCGCGGCCCGGTAGACGCCACGCTGCAGGAGATCCTCGGCGGCGTGCGCTCGGCCTGCACCTATGTCGGCGCCCACCGCTTGCGCGAACTCTCCAAGCGCACCACCTTCATCCGCGTCGCGCGGCAATTGAACGAAGTCTTCGGCCAGTCCTGATGCCCATGAACAAACCCCTTGCGCTTGCCCGCGGCTTGCTCGCCCTGTCGGTCCTGCTTTTCGCCGTCGCTTGCGGCGGCACAAAAAAGGAAACCGCCCTGCCTGCCGGCAGCAGGGTGCTGGCACTGGGCGACAGCCTGACCGCGCCGCACGGCGTCAAGCCCGGCGAAGACTGGCCGACGCTGCTCGGCCAAAGTACCGGCTGGGTGGTGATCAATGCCGGCGTCAGCGGCAACACCAGCGCCCAGGCCCTCGACCGCCTGCCCGGCTTGCTCGAGGAACACCAGCCGCAGCTGGTACTGGTGACCCTCGGCGGCAACGACATGCTGCGCAAGTTGCCGCAGGGAGAGACCGCCGCCAACCTCGGACGCATGCTCGACATGGCCGCGGCGCGCGGCGCCAAGGCGGTACTGGTAGCGACACCCAAACCCAGCATCGCCGGTGCCGTGTTCAACAACCTCTCCGCGGCGGATTTCTACGCCGACGTCGCCAGGGACAAGAAAGTGCCCCTGATCGCCGACGCGCTGCCGGAAGTGCTTTCCGACACCGCCCTGAAAAGCGACCAGTTGCACCCCAACGCCGCAGGTCATGTCCTGATCAGCACAAAGATCTACGCGGACCTCAAGAAAATCGGCTTCGCGCGCTGAGCACCGCCATATCCTTTCCGCGCGTCGGGTTGCATTGGAGCCGTCTTTCCAGTAGCTTCGACATCCCGTCTTTGCCTTCCCCGAAGCGAGCTGCCCCATGAACGCCAACGAAAAATTCATCGCCGCCGACGCCCACGTCGACGCCGCCGCGATCGCCCCGCTGCCCAACTCGCGCAAGATCTATGTCAGCGGCAGCCGCCCCGACATCCGCGTGCCGATGCGCGAGATCGCCCAGAGCGCTACCGCCGACACACCCAACCCGCCGATCACGGTGTATGACTGTTCCGGCCCCTACACCGATCCGACCGCCAGCATCGACATCCGCAAGGGCCTGCCGCAGCTGCGCGCCGCCTGGATCGCCGAGCGCGGCGATACCGAGGAACTGCCCGACCTGTCGTCCGAATACGGCCGCCAGCGCGCGATCGACGCCGAATTGGCCGGGCTGCGCTTCGACCTCGCGCGCAAACCGCGCCGCGCGATCGCCGGCAAGAACGTGTCGCAGATGCACTACGCCCGTCAGGGCATCATCACCCCCGAAATGGAATATGTCGCGATCCGCGAGAACCAGAAGCTCGACGGCCTCGAAGACCTGCTGCGCCAGCAGCACCCGGGCCAGAGCTTCGGCGCCTCGATCCCGCGCGTGATCACGCCCGAGTTCGTGCGTGACGAAGTCGCACGCGGCCGCGCCATCATCCCCAACAACCTCAACCACCCCGAATCCGAGCCGATGATCATCGGCCGCAATTTCCTCACCAAGATCAACTGCAACATCGGCAACTCGCCG
>CAIZHL010000328.1 GCA_903932755.1 uncultured beta proteobacterium | reverse complement strand
GATTCGCAGAGCAGGATGGCCTCGGCATTCAGGTCGTAACCGGCCTTGACGTAGGGCTCGACTGCAGCGGTGGCCGGCTTGTCCATCATTTCCAGCCCGGCAGGGATGATGCCGGCGGCGATCACCGCCGCCACCGCCTCGCCCGCCTTCATCACGTCATCGAAACTGGCCATGATCACCTGCGCCTGCTCGGGCTTGGGCACCAGCTTGACCGTAACCTCGGTCACCACCGCGAGCATGCCTTCGGAACCGATCGACAGCGCCAGCAGATCGTAGCCCGGCGCATCCAGCGCGTGGTTGCCGAATTCGACGATGTCACCGCCGACCGTCACAGCGCGCACGCGCAGCACGTTGTGCAGCGTCAGGCCGTACTTGAGGCAATGCACGCCGCCGGAATTCTCGGCGACGTTGCCGCCGATGGTGCAGGCGATCTGCGAGCTCGGGTCCGGCGCGTAGTAGAGGCCCAGCGGCGCGGCCGCTTCCGAAATCGCCAGGTTGCGCACGCCGGGTTGCACCACGGCCACGCGCGCCACCGGATCGACATGCAGTATTTTCTTCAGCTTGGCCAGGCTCAGCACCACGCCCTGCGGATGCGGCAGGGCGCCGGCCGAAAGCCCGGTGCCCGCACCGCGGGCGACGATCGGCGCACCGGCAGCGCGACAGGCCTTGATCACCGCCACCACCTGCGCTTCGGTTTCCGGCAGGGCCACGGCAAGCGGCACCTGGCGATAGGCGGACAGGCCGTCGCATTCGTAGGGCTTCAGATCCTCATCGGCGGAAAGCAGCGCGGCCGGCGGCAGAAAGCTCGCCAGATCGGCCAGCAAGGCCGCACGATCGGTGTCGGCAAAATCCTGCGCCGTATCGGCGGAATGTTCGCGCTGCGCCATCATTCTTCCTTTGCCAGAGATTCCGCCGGTTCGATCAGGATCGCCCTGAAGTCATTCACGTTGGTACGCGTCGGCCCGGTGACGACCAGATCGCCCAAAGCCGCGAACACGCTGTATGCGTCATTCTCGGTCAGTCGGGCGCGCAAATCAATTCCGGCAGCAGCGGCGCGCGCCGGCGTATCCGGCAAGACCATGGCACCGGCATTGTCTTCCGAGCCGTCGATGCCGTCGGTATCGCCGGCGATGGCCGCGATGCGCGCGTGGCCGCCGAGCGCCAGCGCCAGGCCGAGCAGGAATTCGGCATTGCGCCCGCCGCGCCCGGCCGCCTTCACCGTGACCGTCGTCTCGCCACCCGACAGCAGCACGCAGGGTCCCGCCAGCGGCACGCCATGTGCGGCACAGGACAGCGCGATGCCGCCCAGCACGCGGGCCACCTCGCGCGACTCGCCCTCGATGGCGTCGCCCAGCACCAGCGGCGTCACGCCCCGGGCGCGGGCCAGTTCGGCGGCGGCCGCGAGCGAGCCTTGAGCCGTGGCGATGATGTGCGACTCGCAACGGGCGAATCCCGGGTTGCCCGGCTTGGGCGTTTCCGCAGCACCGGAAAGCAGTGCCGCACGCGCGGCAGCGGGCAGTTCTATGGCATAGCGATCGACGATTTCCAGCACGTCGGCGCAGGTCGTCGGATCGGCTACCGTCGGTCCGGAGGCGATGGTCGACAGATCATCTCCCGGCACGTCGGAAATCGCCAGCGTCACCACCCGTGCCGGCCTGGCCGCCAGTGCCAGCCGGCCGCCCTTGATTGCCGACAGGTGTTTCCTGACGCAGTTGATTTCGCCGATGCCGGCGCCGCAGGCGAGCAGGGCTTTGGTCACGCGACGCTTATCGTCGAGCGTGATGCCATCCATCGGCGCCGCGAGCAGGGCCGAACCGCCGCCGGAGAGCAGCACCAGTACCAGGTCATCCGCCGTCAGCCCCGCCACGGCCTGCAGCAGGCGCGCGGCAGCCCGCTGCCCGGCTTCGTCGGGCGCCGGATGCGAGGCTTCGACGACCTCGATGCGCCGTGTCGGCGCACCATGCCCGTAGCGCGTGACGACGATGCCGGAGAGACGCTCCGGATCGCCGCGCCAATGCGCTTCAACGGCGGCCGCCATGGCCGCCGCCGCCTTGCCGGCGCCGACTATTACGGTGCGACCGCGCGGCGAAACAGGCGGATCCGGCAGCCAGGCCGGCAGGCAATGCGCCGGATCGGCCGCAGCCACGGCGGCATCGAACAGTTCGCGCAGAAGTGTGCGCTGTCGGGAATAACTTACTGCCACGGTTTCAGCCAGCCGAAAGAATCCTCGGTGCGTCCGCTCGGCTTGTATTCGCAACCGACCCAGCCGCCGTAGCCGATGGTGTCGAGGTGCTGCAAGAGGAAGGGGAAATTGATTTCGCCGCTGCCGGGTTCGTGCCGTCCCGGATTGTCCGCCAGCTGGATGTGGCCGATCTGCGCCAGGTGTTCCTGCATCGTGCGGGCGAGGTCGCCCTCCATCACTTGGGCATGGTAGATGTCGTACTGCAGGCGCAGGTTGTCGCTGCCGACGGCGTCGATCAGCGCCAGACCGTCGCGCGTGGTGGCGACGAAGAATCCCGGCGTGTCGCGCGTGTTGAGCGGCTCGAGCAGCAGCTGAATACCGGCGCGCGCAGTCACCGCGGCGGCAAAGCGCAGGTTCTCGACCAGGGTTTCACGCGCCTTGTCGTGTTTGATCTCTACCGGTGCAATGCCCGCCAGGCAATTGAGCCTGGTGCAACCCAGCAGCCGTGCGTAGTCGATGGCGAGACCGACGCCGTCCTGGAATTCGGCGATGCGCCGCGGATGGCAGGCAACGCCGCGCTCGCCGGCCGCCCAATCGCCGGCAGGCAGGTTGAACAGCACCACTTCGAGCCCCGAGGTCAGCACCACTTCGGCCAGTGCCGCGCGGTCGTGCTCATAGGGAAAATGGAATTCGACCGCAGCAAAGCCGGCGGCGCGGGCGGCAGCGAAGCGCTCGAAAAAAGGACGCTCGGTGAACAGGAAGGAAAGGTTCGCGGCAAAGCGTGGCATGCGCCGATTATATGTCTCCAGCCTCAGCGCTGGAGACGGTATCCCCTTGCGGGGTTTATTTCCGCGATGCCAATCCCCTGCGGCGCAGAAAGCCGCGTCCGGCTAAAGGGAAATTGCCGCCGGCTCCAGAGACAGCGTGGCGATGGCGGCCTCGTCCAGTTCAAGCAGACGCAGACCAAGCGCAGCGAAATGGTCGCGCCCGGCCGCCGCAGCGGCTTCAATCGCCGTGTCGCCAGCGCCGTCCCACGAGGGGATACCGCTTCGCATAACTTTTCCATAGGCCTCGACCAGGCTCGGAAACAGTTCCCGCCGCAGGCCGTCGAAGGTGGAAAACCAGAAGTGCAGCGAATCGGTCGCGCCGCATTGCAGCAGGCCCGGCAGCGTCACCAGGCAATCGGCGAGGTTGTCCTTCACGGCCCGCGCCAGCAACTCGGCGCGCTTGCCGGCAAAGCCATCCAGCTTGCCCGCCCACGCCTCGCCGAGCAGGCGGCCGGCGGCGAGTTCGCCTTCCTCGTGCAGCACCAGGGTTTCAATTTCGCGTTCGCTCATGCGCTCGATGGCCGCCTGCGGATCGACATCGAAGCCGTAAGCGAGCAGCGCCGATTTGAGCGCGCCGTCCTGCTGCTTGACGTTCCAGCCCTCGGCCTTCTC
>CAIZHL010000327.1 GCA_903932755.1 uncultured beta proteobacterium | reverse complement strand
GATATCGGCGGCTACTACATGCCCGACGCGAAGAAGACCGAGGCGGTGATGCGCCCGAGCCCCACGCTCAACGCGATCGTGGACTCGGCACAGGCCTGACGGCAGCACATGCGGATCTGCCGATGAAAGGCAGATCCGCGCCGGCAGGGGCGGGAGGGGCCATCCTCATGAAGAAGTTAATCTGGATTGTGTCGGCCATTGCCGTGGTCGTGTTCGGCATGGGGCAGTACGTCAAGTGGTCGAACGCCGACCTGGCCGACCTGACCAAGCTCAGGCGATCGACCCTGGCGGAGTTGCGGCCGGTGCTGCTGCGCTACAAGGCGGAGACCGGCAGCTTTCCGCCAAACATCGAATTGCTTGTGCCCAAACATCTGTCCAAAGTTCCGCCGGAGTTGCAGAACCAGGCGGATGTGGAACCGGCCAAGCGAATTCAATACGAAGGTGTTGGCGACACGGCGCGTTTTACCTATCACATGATCCGTGGTCCCGATTCGACCGAGGTATTTGACGTCGCCAGCAACACTTTTCAGCGCAACAAATAGTCGGCACGGGTGATGGATGCGAAACCGGCTGCCGGAATCTCCTGTTGCGGGGGCCGCGTCGCTGCGCAAAGTCAATTTGCTCCGGCCCGAAAAGTCGAGCCGCAGTATCGTCACGACTCAGGCAGCAATCGGGCGCGTGCCTCCTGCGAGTCTCCGTTACGAATCACGTCGGCGTAAGTGATCTTTATCCCTGAGCGGATGGCCTCGTCGAGTTTTTTGCCATAGTGGTCGAGGATGTATTGGGTGGTTTGCGAAAGCTCGCCTGAAAAAACGACGGCGGCGTGATCTAAAACTTGGAACATGATCGCCTCCTGGTTCAATGCGTGATCGAGTGACGAAGAGCTTGTCACCTTGAGCTTGAAGTACGCACAGGACGTGCCAGGATCGAAAACATGAAGCACGACAATAGCTTGAGTTTCGAGCTGCCGTCGCAAGCGGCAAGAACGTGTGCGTCGCTTCCCGGATTACCACCTCTAACGGCCTTCCCGGCAATAACTGCAGCCCGTAGAAAGTGCAACCGGGCAGGGGGGGGCCGCCGCACCCGCAAAAGTGCCTCAGCCGGCCTTGCGGCGCGCGGCGATGAAACGATCCAGCTGGTTGGCGAAGTTTTGCCGGTCGCCGTGGTTGAAGGCGGGCGGGCCGCCGGTTTCGACGCCGCTGCTGCGCAGGCTGTCCATGAAATTGCGCATGTCCAGCACCTGCCGGATGTTCTCCGCGCTGTAGAACTCGCCGCGCGGATTGAGGGCGAAAGCCTGTTTGTCGATCACCAGCGCCGCCAGCGGGATGTCGGCGGTGATCACCAGGTCGCCCGCCGCCGCCTGTTCGACGATGTGGCTGTCGGCGACGTCGAAGCCCTGCGCCACCTGCACGGCGCGGATGAACGGGGAGGGCGGCACCCGCAGCCACTGGTTGGCAACCAGGATCAGCGGCAGGCTGTGGCGCGTGGCGGCGCGGAAGAGAATTTCCTTGATCACGCCCGGACAGGCATCGGCATCGACCCAAATCTGCATAATGGCAATCCATTGCAAGGGGAACGAATTATGAACGAAGCCTTCCAACTGCCCGCCGACGGCCTGGCGAATCTTGCGCCGCCCGAGGTGCAGCGGCTGGCCGCGCGCACGGCGCAGGATGCCTTCACGCGGATCTTCCGCCTGACGCTGGAGCGCGACGAGGCGGCGCTGCAGGCTGCGGTGGCCGAGATGCAGGAGCGTGCCGGCAACTGGGCGCGGGCGGCGCCGGGCGACGATGCGCGCGCCTTGCGCCTGGCTTTGCTGGCCAGCGGCATCGACCAGTGGGCGCTGGCCTATGGCCAGGCCTTCGAACTCGCGGCGCTGCCCGGCGTCAGTGTTCTGCTCGGCGGCTTGCGCAGTGCGCTCGACGCGGCCGACGACGCTCGCTTTCAGCAGTGCTATGCCGCGATCGAGCGGGCAGAGGGCGATGCCGTGGATTTCAAGCTGGAACTGCGGCGCAGCATCCATCTGGCCCTGTGGCACGCCATGATCGTCTGCGACGAGCGCGACGAAGCGCGGGCGATTCTCGCCGCGCTGGGCGGCATGCTGGTGGCGCTGGTCGGCCATATGCCGACCCTGGGCTGGCGCCTGGTGGCCGATGCGCTGGCCAGCATTCAGTTGCGCTGCCTGGCGGATGCCGCGGCAAGCACGGAGCTGGCCCGCGAAACCACCGAAGGCCTCTTCGTCGCCCTGCGCCAGACCCTGCCGCGCGAGGTATCGGAGCCGATCTTTGCCCAGGCCCATGAGGTGGTGATCGCATGGCAGCAGTCGCGGCGCGTTCACTGAGCCTGGGCATGGTGCAAGCGGCGCTGTCCCGCCCCGAATCTTTAGCGCACCGGCCGCTACTTTGCCGGGCCGGATGGATTAGGATGCCTGTCTGAAACCTGTTCACTGGAGAATCACATGAAAAAGCTGTCGCTGGTGCTGAACGCAGAGCTCGAAATACCTGACGACTGGGAACTGGTCGAGCATTCCTCCGGCATTTATGTGCTCAAGGTCGGTGACCGCTTCGTCGATTTCGACATCGCGCCGCTGGTCACCTCATCCACTGCGCCGGATGCGACCTGGAGTGACGAGGACGAGAAGTTCACCGACGACATTCTCGACATGGTGACGGGACTCGATTCGCAGATGGAGATCTCCTACCTGCAGTGATGGATGTCGCAACCCCTGGATGGAGCCATGCCATGCGTAGTGTGATTCCTCTGTTTTGCCTGCTGTTGTCGCTGCCGGCGCAGGCCGCCGGCGATCCGAAACTCGGCAAGCCGCTGCACGACAAGCAGTGCGTGGCCTGCCACGTCAAGTTGCTGGGCGGCGACGGTTCCGGCATGTACACGCGCAAGCCGCGCCTGATCAACAATGCCGTGGCGCTGGGGCAGCGCGTCGCCGCCTGCAGCGCGCAGACCAACGCCGGCTGGTTCCCGGACGAGGAGGCGCATGTCGCGGCCTGGCTGAACCAGACCTATTACAAGTTCAAGTAGCGCAATGCCGACCTTCGCTCCGCGTGTGGCTGCCACGCGACGGCGTTGCGCTTTGCTGTCTGCGGCAGGCGTTGAAATGGAAACATGGATCTCCTGACTCACGCCGTGATGGGTGCGGCGCTGGCGGCCGGCGTGGCTACCATCCGGCACGGCGGCGAAAAGTCGGCGCTGGCGGGACGGCGCCGGCTGGCAGCCGGCATCGGCGCCGTTGCCGGCCTCTTGCCGGATGCCAATGCGCTGATCCAGAGCGGCGGCGATGCGCTGCTGGTGCTGGACTACCACCGCCACTTCAGCCACGCCCTGGCCTTCGTGCCGGTCGGTGCGCTGATCGCGGCGCTGCTGCTGTGGCCGCTGCTGCGGCGGCGGTTCGACTTCACCTCGCTCTACCTCTGCGCGCTGGCCGGCTACCTGCCGCATCCGCTGCTCGATGCCTGCACCAGCTACGGCACCCACCTGTGGCTGCCGTTCTCGCAGCAGCGCGAAGCCTGGAACCTGATCGCGGTGGTCGATCCGCTGTTCACGCTCGCGCTGGCGGTACCGCTGTTTCTCTACCTGCGGCGGCCCGATTCGCGGGCGCTGCGCTGGGGCCTGCTGTTGGGCCTGTGCTACTTCGGCTTCAGTTTCGTCCAGCAGCAGCGCGGCGAGGTCGCGGCGCTGGCGCTGGCGCAGGCGCGCGGGCATCAGCCGACGCAGTTGTCGGTGAAGCCCTCGATGGCCAATCTGGTGTTGTGGCGTTCGCTCTACATACATGACGGACGGGTGCAGGTCGATGCCTTCCATCTGGGGCCGACGCTGCGCCATTACCCCGGCGCCTCGGCGCCGCTGCTCGATGCTGCGGCCGCCCGCACGGTGGCCGCCGGCGAGGCGAAGCGCCTGCATGACATCGAGCGCTTCCGGGTGTTTTCCGATGGCTTCCTGGTGCTCGATGACCGGCGCCCGGGTTTCGTCGGCGATGCGCGTTACGCGATGCAGCCGACGGCGGTCGCGCCGATCTGGGGTCTGGTGTGGCGCGGCCCCGGCGCGGCGACGGAGTTCGTCAGCCACCATGACTTCCCGCCCGCGATGCGGCATGATTTTTTCGCTATGCTTCTGGGCCGTGACCTTTCCGCGGCCCGATAATCCGTTCCGATGCTCGCCTACATAATCCGCCGCCTGCTGTACGCGATTCCGATCCTGATCGGCGTCAATCTGCTCACCTTCGGCCTGTTCTTCGTGGTGAATACGCCGGACGACATGGCGCGCATGCAGCTGGGCGTCAAGCGCGTAACGCCGGAGGCGATCCAGAAATGGAAAGCCGAGCGCGGCTACGACAAGCCGCTGCTGTGGAACTCGGCGGCGGCGGGTAGTGCGGCGCTGACCGACACCATCTTCTTCAGCAAGTCGGTGCGCATGTTCGCCGCCGACTTCGGCCGCGCCGATGACGGCCGCGACATCGCGCGCGAGATCAGCACGCGCATGGGGCCGAGCCTGGCCATCGCGGTGCCGACCTTCGTCCTCGGCTTGTTCGTGGCGATATCGTTCGCCCTGCTGCTGGTGTTTTTCCGCGCCACGACACTGGATTTTGCCGGCGTCGTGCTGTGCGTGGCGATGATGTCGATCTCCGGCCTGTTCTACATCATCGGCGGTCAGTGGCTGGTGTCCAAGGTCTGGCATCTGGCGCCGATTTCGGGCTACAGCGGCGGGCTGGATGCGGCGAAGTTCCTTGTCCTGCCGGTGATCATCGGCGTCATCGGCGGCATCGGCTCATCGACGCGCTGGTATCGCACCATCTTCCTCGAGGAGATCAGTCGCGACTACGTGCGTACCGCGCGCGCCAAAGG
>CAIZHL010000326.1 GCA_903932755.1 uncultured beta proteobacterium | reverse complement strand
TCGCTGACCGGCCAGCCCTCGGCTTGCGGCACGGCGCGCGAAGTCGGCACCTTCTCGCATCGCCTGCCGGCCGACATGGTGGTGATGAATCCCAAGCACCGCGAGTTCACCGAGAAGGCGTGGAAGCTGCCGGCCGGCACGATCCCGCCGACGCCTGGCTATCACGCCGTGCTGCAGTCGCGCATGCTGAAGGACGGCAAGATCGGTTTCTACTGGACCTCGACCACCAACAACATGCAGGCCGGTCCCAACGTCAACGGCGAGATCTATCCTGGCTGGCGCAACCCGAAGGCCTTCGTCGTGGTCTCCGACGTCTATCCGACGGTATCGGCAATGTCGGCCGATCTGATCCTGCCCTGCGCGATGTGGATGGAGAAGGAAGGCATGTTCGGCAATGCCGAGCGTCGCGGCCAGATGTGGCGCCAGCAAGTGAAGGCGCCGGGTGAATCGCGTTCCGACCTCTGGCAGTACATGGAATTCTCCAAGCGCTTCAAGGTCGAGGACGTCTGGCCGGCCGATTTGCTGGCCAAGGCGCCGGAACTCAAGGGCAAGACGCTCTACGACGTGCTGTATGCCAACGGGCAGGTGAACAAATTCCCGAAGGAAGAATGCGCCAAGGTCAATGCCCACGCCTGGGCCGGCTACACCAACGACGAGTCCGAGGCTTTCGGCTACTACGTGCAGAAGGGCCTGTTCGAGGAATACGCCGGTTTCGGCCGCGGCCACGCCCACGATCTGGCGCCCTTCGACACCTATCACAAGGTGCGCGGCCTGCGCTGGCCGGTGGTCGATGGCAAGGAAACCCTGTGGCGCTTCCGCGAGGGCTATGACAGCTACGTGAAGAAAGGCGAGGGCGTGAAGTTCTACGGCTACCCCGACGGCAAGGCGAAGATCTTCGCGCTGCCCTATCAACCTGCGGCCGAAATGCCGGACAAGGATTACGACCTGTGGCTGTGCACCGGACGCGTGCTGGAGCACTGGCATACCGGCTCGATGACACGCCGCGCGCCCGAACTCTACAAGTCCTTCCCCGATGCCGTAGTCTGGATGCACCCGAAGGACGCCGAGAAGCGCGGCTTGAAGCGCAACGACGTGGTCAAGGTATCGACACGACGCGGCGAGATCAGCTTGCGGGTCGACACCAAGGGCCGCAACAAGCCGCCGGAGGGATTGATCTTCATTCCCTTCTTCGACGAGCACCGCCTGGTCAACAAGCTCACCCTGGACGCCACGTGTCCGATTTCGAAAGAAACGGATTTCAAGAAGTGCGCGGCCAAGGTGGTCAAGGCCTGAGCGGATAGGCACGGGCAATTGGGGGGCGTTAACTGAATGGGCTCTCCATTGACGGATCATGGACAACGAAACCAAGCCCAGCACCGCGGCGCGGCGCCAGTTCCTCGCCGATACCGCGCGCATGGCCTGCGGTGTCGGCCTCCTGGGGCTCGGCGTCGGCCTGTACGCGCGTCATGCCAAGGCACTGCCGCCGGCTGCCATCCGGCCGCCGGGCGCATTGCCGGAAGCCGAATTCTCCGCGGCCTGCATCCGCTGCGGCCTGTGCGTGCGCGACTGTCCCTTCGACATCCTGCATCTGGCCAAACCCGAAGAGCCGATGTCCACCGGCACGCCCTACTTCGTCGCGCGCCAGTTGCCTTGCGAGATGTGCGAGGACATTCCCTGTGTAAAGGCCTGCCCGACGGGGGCGCTGGATCACTCGCTGAAAGACATCAACAAATCGAAAATGGGTCTGGCGGTACTGGTCGACCACGAAACCTGCCTGAACTTCCTGGGCCTGCGCTGCGACATCTGTCACCGCGTCTGTCCGGTGATCGACAAGGCGATCACGCTCGTTCCGCTATCCAATCCGCGTACCGGCAAGCACACCCTGTTCATTCCCACGGTGCATTCCGAGCATTGCACCGGCTGCGGCAAGTGCGAGAAGGCCTGTCCCACCGAGGTGGCCTCGATCAAGGTGTTCCCGCTGTACATGGCCAAGGGTCAATTGAGTTCGCACTATCGGCTGGGTTGGGTGGAAAAGGAAAAGGCCGGCGGCAGCCTGGTGGCGCCGGATGCGGAACATCGCTACAACATGCCCGAGGGCATGAAGTATGAAAGCGGCAAGGGCCTCTCGCCCAGTACTCCGGCCGATGCAGCACCGGGTCCCGCGCCCGGCAGCACTTCCGGGCTGCCCAAGGCTTTTCAGGGAGGCAAGCTGTGAGTTCGGTCCCCGTCCGGCCCGGCACCGAAGCCATTGCCGCGAAAGGCTGGCTGGCCGCGCACAAGTGGCTGTTCCTGCGCCGCAGCAGCCAGATCGGCATTCTGCTGCTGTTCCTCGTCGGCCCCTGGTTCGGACTGTGGATCGTCAAGGGCAACCTCAGCTTCAGCTACACGCTCAACTTTCTGCCGCTGACCGACCCCTATGTGATCCTGCAGTCCGTGCTCACCGGGCAGCTTCCGGAAAAACTGGCGCTGATCGGGGTCGCCATCATCGTGCTGTTCTACCTGCTGGTCGGCGGCCGCAGCTATTGTTCCTGGGTCTGCCCGGTCAACCTGCTGACAGACTTCGCCTACTGGCTGCGCGTGCGACTGGGCCTCAAGGGCAGCGCCCACATCAGCCGTCCGACACGCTACTGGATGCTGGGCATGACGCTGGTGGTCGCAGCGGTGACGGGCAGCATCGCCTGGGAGATGGTGAACCCGGTGTCGATGATGAATCGCGGCCTGATCTTCGGCCTCGGTCTGGCCTGGGCGGTGCTGCTCGCCGTCTTCCTCTTCGACCTGTTCGTCATGCGCCACGGCTGGTGCGGCCACCTGTGTC
>CAIZHL010000325.1 GCA_903932755.1 uncultured beta proteobacterium | reverse complement strand
GAGCAGGCCGGTATTCTCGACACCCTGCTGGATCGCCTGGCGACCTACAAGGAAAAAATCCAGGCGATCAAGTCAAAAATCAAGAGCGCCCTGACCTATCCGATCGCGATTCTTATCATCGCCTTCATCATCACCGCAGTCATCATGATTTTCGTGGTGCCGGCCTTCAAGGGGGTGTTTGCCAGTTTTGGCGGCGAATTGCCTGCTCCAACCCAGATCGTGATCGCGATTTCGGATTTCTTTACGGCGAACTGGTATTTCATCTTCGGCGGAATTTACGCGGTCTTTGTCGGAATTTCCCAGGCCTTCAGGCGTTCGCGGGCATTGCAGATCGCAAAGGACAAGTATTCCCTGAAGGTGCCTGTTTTCGGCGACATGCTCACCAAATCCTCCATCGCCCGCTGGACGCGAACCCTGTCCACCATGTTTGCCGCTGGCGTGCCGCTGGTCGATGCCCTGGATTCTGTGGGAGGCGCCTCCGGAAACTACGTTTACGAAATGGGAACCAAAAGAATCCAGGCGGAAGTGTCCACCGGCTCCAGCTTGACGGTTTCCATGGAAAATTCCGGGCTGTTCCCGCCGATGGTCACGCAGATGGTCGCCATCGGTGAAGAGTCCGGCCAGCTGGATTCGATGTTGGGCAAGACAGCCGACTTCTTCGAAGCCGAAGTGGATGAGGCGGTTGACGCACTGGCCAGCCTGATGGAGCCGATGATCATGGTCTTCCTCGGCGGCCTCATCGGCGGCCTGGTCGTGGCCATGTACCTGCCGATCTTCAAGCTCGGCTCGGTGGTCAGCTAAGCCGATATCCAGGCACCGCGGATGATCACACTTTTCGCCGATCCGGCGGTGTTCGCGCTTGCCGCCGGATTGCTCGGCCTTCTGGTCGGCAGCTTCCTGAATGTCGTCATCCATCGCCTGCCGATCATGATGGAGCGCGACTGGGCGGGACAATGCGCCGAACTCAAGGGCGAAGCTGCGCCGGTCTTCGAGCCGCTTTCACTGGTTCGTCCGCGATCGCGCTGTCCGCATTGCGGCCATCCGATCGGCGCCCTGGAGAACATCCCCGTTGTCAGCTGGCTTTTCCTGCGCGGACGCTGCAAAGCCTGCGCCGCGCCGATTTCGCCACGCTATCCCCTGATCGAGGCAGTGAGCGGACTGCTGTTCGCACTTTCAGCGTGGCACTTCGGCTTCACCGCCGCAGGCCTCGGAGCACTGGTGCTGATCGCTGCGCTGCTGGCCCTGACCGCCATCGATTTCGACACCCAATTGCTGCCTGACGACATCACTTTGCCTTTGCTCTGGATCGGCCTGGCCCTGAATGCGTTCAACGTCTACACGGATTTGAAAAGCGCGGTATTCGGCGCCATGGCCGGCTACTTGTCGCTATGGGGAGTGTATTGGCTGTTCAAGATTTTCACCGGCAAAGAGGGCATGGGCTACGGCGACTTCAAGTTGCTGGCAGCGCTCGGTGCATGGCTTGGCTGGCAAATGCTGCCACTGACCATCCTGCTGTCTTCGTTCGTCGGCGCCGTGGTGGGCATTGCCATGATGGTCTTTGCCCGACATGGCCGCAATGTGCCGATTCCTTTCGGCCCCTATCTTGCGGCGGCAGGCATTATTGCCCTGGTCTGGGGCAAACCCCTGACCCGCGCCTATCTCGGAGCGTAAGGCCCGCTCACCATCATCCGCCGGAAGATCGGGAACGGCCCCCAATAACCCGACGCCTCAAGGGCTTCGGCTATAATCGCCGCCTTTGCCCGAATACCGGAGAATTCCATGCCTATCTATGCTTATCGCTGCACCGGCTGCGGCTTTGAGAAAGATTTCATGCGGAAAGTAAGCGATCCGCTGCTGACCACCTGCCCCGAGTGCAAGACCGAAAACTTTACGAAGCAGCTCACTGCGCCGGGCTTCCAGCTCAAGGGCAGCGGCTGGTACGCCACGGACTTCAAGGGCGGCGGCTGCAAGGCGGCGGATACCGGCAAGAGCGACAATCCGCCGCCCTGCCAGGGTGGCACCGGCAGTTGCGCCGCCAACACCTGAAATCCCTTGAAAAAGTACTTCATCACCGGGCTCCTGATCTGGGTCCCGCTGGCCATCACCGCCTGGGTGCTGTCGCTGATCGTCCGTTCCATGGATCAGTCGCTGCTGCTGCTGCCGCAGGCCATCCACCCCGAACACCTGCTCGGTATCTATATTCCCGGCCTCGGCGCGCTGCTGACCCTGCTGGTGGTGTTCCTCACCGGACTGGTGACGACCAACATCGTCGGCCAGAAGCTGGTGCGCTTCTGGGAAGCGGTGCTGGCCCGCATTCCCGTGGTGAAGTCGATCTACTACAGCGTGAAGCAGGTCAGCGACACGCTGTTCTCGGGCAGCGGCGTCGCCTTCCGCAAGGTATTGCTGGTCCGCTACCCGCATCCTGAGGCTTGGTCCGTGGCCTTCCAGACCGGACACCCGGCGCGCGACGTGGCAGACATGCTGCCCGATGAACACGTCGGTGTGTTCATCCCGACCACGCCCAGTCCGGTCAATGGCTTCTTCTTCTTCGTCAAGCGGTCGGACGTCATCGAACTCGACATGAATGTCGATGAAGCCCTCAAGTACATCGTCTCCATGGGCGTCGTCGCCCCGCCCATGAGAAATCCCATCGGGCGCGCCCAGAATCAATAAAAAGCCGAATTGATCACCCCCCACCCCCATCCCCGCCCCAGGGCGGGGCTACCAACCAGCTCGCTTCGCTCGATAGTCCGCAGTGACTTCACGGCCGGCTGGGATTCGCGTTAGTTAACAGTCCGGAACTCCTATGCGTACTCACTATTGCGGCGAGGTCAACGCCTCCCATGTCGACCAGATCGTTACCCTTTGCGGCTGGAACCACCGCCGGCGCGACCATGGCGGCGTGATTTTCATCGACCTGCGCGACCGCGAAGGCCTGGCCCAGGTCGTCTGCGACCCGGACCGTCCGGAGATGTTCAAGATTGCCGAGGACGTGCGCAACGAGTACGTGCTGAAGGTCACGGGCAAGGTGCGCCGCCGTCCCGCCGGCACCGAGAATCCCAATCTGGCCTCGGGCGAGATCGAAATCCTCTGCCACGAACTGGAAGTGCTCAACGCCGCGGTGACGCCGCCCTTCCAGCTGGACGAGGAGAACCTCTCCGAGAACGTGCGCCTGACCCATCGCGTGATCGACCTGCGCCGACCGCAGATGCAGAAGAACCTGATGCTGCGCTACAAGGTGGCGATGGCCTTCCGCCGCTTCCTCGACGAAAAGGGCTTCATCGACATCGAGACGCCGATGCTGACCAAGTCGACGCCGGAAGGCGCGCGCGACTACCTGGTGCCTTCGCGCGTCCATCCCGGCCAGTTCTTCGCCCTGCCGCAGTCGCCGCAGTTGTTCAAGCAGTTGCTGATGGTGGCCGGCTACGACCGCTACTACCAGATCACCAAGTGCTTCCGCGACGAAGACTTGCGCGCCGACCGCCAGCCGGAATTCACCCAGGTCGATATCGAAACCTCCTTCCTCACCGAAGAGCAGATCACCGCGCTGATGGAAGAGATGATCCGCAGCGTGTTCAAGACCGCGCTCGCGGTGGAACTGCCCAATCCCTTCCCGCGCATGACCTACGCCGAGGCTATGGGCCGCTACGGTTCGGACAAGCCCGACCTGCGCGTGACGCTGGAACTGACCGAGGTCACCGACGCGGTGGCCGACGTCGCCTTCAAGGTATTCAGCGGCCCGGCCACCTCCGGCGGCCGCGTAGCGGCACTGCGCGTCCCCGGCGGCGCCAGCCTTACGCGCGGCGAAATCGACGGCTACACCGAGTTCGTCAAGATCTACGGCGCCCGCGGCCTGGCCTACATCAAGGTCAATGACGCCTCGAAGCTCAACGAAGAAGGCCTGCAGTCGCCGATCGTCAAGAACCTGCACGAAGCCGCGCTGAAGACCATCATCGAGCGCACCGGCGCGCAATCCGGCGACCTGATCT
>CAIZHL010000324.1 GCA_903932755.1 uncultured beta proteobacterium | reverse complement strand
TCACCCATGTCGAAGCCATGTCGCCCCCTGAGTGCTGCGCATCAGTTGGTGGCCGATGCACGGATTGCAAGGTGGATTTTAGCCCTTTGCCGCGGCAAAGCCGAGAATTTCATGCGGTGCGGCGGCGATCGCGTCGGCACCCCATTCACCGGGCAGCCTGCCGTCGCCGAGATAACCCCAGCCGGCGATGATGGTGCGCATGCCCACTGCACGGCCCGCAATTACGTCGCGCTCGTCGTCGCCGACGTAAATGCAGTCGGTCGCGGCGATGCCGATCACGGCGCTGGCAAGCTGCATCGGATGGCCATGCGGCTTGGCGCGACGGGCGCTGTCGCCGCAGACGATGCAGCCCGAACGCTGGCGCAGGCCGAGCTGTTCGAGGAGGGGTATGGCGAAGCGCTGCGACTTGTTGGTGATGATGCCCCAGGGGATGGACCCGGCCTCCAGTGCATCGAGATGTTCGGCCATGCCCTGGAACAAGCGGGTGCCGACGCACAGCGCATCCTGGTAGATGGCCAGGAAGCGCTGCTGCAGCGGGGCGTAGCGCGGGTCGGCCGGAGAGATGCCGAGGCCGGCGCCGATCAGGCCGCGCGCGCCGGACGATACGTGGGGGCGCAACTTGTCCATCGGCAACGGACCGAGGCCCTGTTCCAGCAGTAACTGGTTCAGGGCACCGCCGAGGTCGGGGGCGGTATCGGCCAGCGTTCCGTCAAGATCGAAGAGGACGGCCTTGGGTTCAGGCACGACGTTGCGCCCTTAGCAGGTAGTTGATGTCGGTATCCGCGCCAACCTTGCCTTCGCGGCTGAACGGGTTGTAGCGCAGGCCGGTGATTTCCAGGACGTCCAGTCCGGCATCACGGCAGAGCCGCGCAAGTTCGGCAGGCTTCAGAAAGCGCGCGTAGTCGTGCGTGCCCCGCGGCAGAAGATTGAGCAGGTACTCGGCGCCGAGCACCGCGACCAGGTAAGCCTTGGTGTTGCGGTTGAGGGTGGACAGGAATACCTGCCCGCCGGGCTTGACCAGGCGCGCGCAGGCCGCCACGGTGCTGGCAGGGTCGGGCACGTGCTCAAGCATTTCGAGGCAGGTGACGTGATCGAATCCTGCCGGTGCCGCCTCGGCCATGGCTTCCGCCGAGACAAGGCGATAGTCGATCGTGTGTCCGCTTTCGTAGAGATGGAGCCGGGCGATGGCAAGGGCCTTTTCCGACAAGTCGATGCCGGTGACCTGGGCGCCAAGAGCGGCCATGCCCTCGCTCAGCAAACCGCCGCCGCAACCGATGTCGATCACGCTCTTGCCCTTGAGGCCGGCATGCCTGTCGATCCAGCCGAGGCGGGCCGGATTGATATCGTGCAGCGGGCGGAACTCGGAATTCGGATCCCACCAGCGGTGGGCCACTTCCCCGAATTTGTCGAGTTCCTGCTGGTCGGCGTTGGTGCTTGCGTTCATAACGGTGCTCCGGGGTCGGATATCGCCATCGTACCCGTCCGGAAGGGCGGTGACATGACAAAAAAAAGCCCTGCTGGGCAGGGCTTTTTTTCGGGTCGGGCGGGATTACTTGGTGCCGATGACCTCGATTTCGACGCGACGGTCGGGTTGCAGGCAATCGACGACCTTCTTGCTCTTGGCGCCCTTGCACTGATCAGCCTTGGTAACCGGCTGCTTCTCGCCCTTGCCTTCGGTATAGACGCGGTTGGCTTCGATACCCTTGCTCACCAGGTAGGCCTTGACCGACTCAGCGCGCTTCTCGGACAGCTTCTGGTTGTAGGCGTCACCACCCAGGCGGTCGGCATGACCGACGGCGAGGATCACCTCGAGCTTGATGCCCTTGACGTCGCCAGCCAGCTTGTCCAGCTTGGCCTTGCCTTCGGGACGCAGATCGGCTTTGTTGAAGTCGAACAGGGCGTCAGCGGCCAGCGTTACCTTCGTTGCGGCGGGCTTGGGCGCGGCGGCCGGAGCCGGGGCGGCAGCTTTGGCGGGAGCGGCAGCCGGAGCGGGCGGCTCGCACTTGGCCTTGGGCATCAGGTCCTTGTCGCACTCGCAACCGATCGGATACTGGCCGTACATGACGCTCTCGGCAGCCGCCGGGGTCCAGTAGCCGGTGCGCCAGCACAGGCCGGTACCGCTCTTGGCGACGAAGCCGCGCGCATCGATGACGTAAGGAACGACGTCGCCCGCTTTGGCGACTACCTGGGAAAAGGCTGAGGCGGAAAGCCCAAGCAAGGCGGCGAGCAGCAGAGAATGTTTTGCAGTGATCATTGATTTCCCCTTTGTTGGGCTAAGTTGTAACGGAATCCGGTATTTCATTTCTTCCCTGAGCGCGACGCGACATCAGGACATCAGGCGAGTATGCCACAAAGTTGCAAGGTCAAGCAATTCCGAAATGTTGACTTGTAATGGAATGCCATTTTGCATGACCGGCTTGCCGGCAATCCAGGCATGGGTAACCTGCTCGCGACCGGCGGCATAAACGAGATGCGAGGCCGGATCGAAGCACGGTTGCATCAGCCATTCATCCAGGCGCACGGCGCACAGGTCGGCAGCTTTGCCCGGCAGAAGCGAACCGATCGTGCAGTCCAATCCAAGCGCGCGGGCGCCTCCCAGGGTTGCGGCATGGAGTGCTGCATGGGCATCCAGAGCCTCGGCATTGCGGCTCGCGCCCTTGGCCAGCAGGGCGGCGTGGCGCATTTCGTGAAACAGGTCGAGCCGGTTGTTCGACGCGGCGCCGTCCGTTCCCAGGCCGAAATTCAGCCCGCGCGCCTGGACCGCGGACATCGGCGGAATGCCGCTGCCAAGTTTCAAGTTCGAGGTCGGGCAATGCGCCAGGTGGCAGCCTTCGCGAGCCAGCAGGTCGATCTCGCCGGTGTCGAGATGCACAGCATGCACGGCGATCAGCTGCGGTCCGAGAAGCCCGAGGCGGTGCAGGCGTTCGAGGGGGCGCACGCCATGCCGGGTGATGCTTTCCTAGATCTCGTGGAGGGTTTCGTGGACATGCATGTGTATCGGTATTTCGAGCTGCGCGGCCAGAGTCGCGATCTTTTCGAAGGTCTTGTCGGCCACCGTGTAGGGGGCGTGCGGGGCGAGGCAGAAACTCAGCAGCGGGTCACCGCTCAATTCGTCGCGGATCGCCAGGCCCTTGGCAAGGTAGTCGTCGGCATCGGCGGCATAACGGGTGGGGAACTCGATGGCGATGATGCCGAGAACCGCGCGCATCCCGATCCGTTTTGCTGCCGCGGCGGCAGCCCCGGGAAAAAAATACATGTCGTTGAAGGTGGTGATGCCGCCGCGCAGCATTTCTGCGCAGGCCAGCAGGGTGCCCGCCTCCACGAAATCCGGCGTGGCATGGCGCGCTTCGGCCGGCCAGATACGCTCCGACAGCCAGCGCATCAGGGGCAGGTCGTCGGCATAGCCGCGCAACAGGCTCATGGCGGCGTGGGTGTGAAGGTTGACCAGGCCCGGCAGCACGATCTGGCCCGGCAAATCAAGCGTCTGCCGCGGGTTGAAGCGGTGCGACGCTTCCTGATTGGGCAGCACGCCGACGATACGGCCTTCGTTGATCGCCAGCGAATGTCCGGAAAGCGTGACTCCGGCCGGTTCGATGGGGATGATCCACTCCGGACGAATCAGCAGGTCGATATCGGCAGGATTGGCGCCCGGAGCAGGGAGTGGATTCATGTGCTGATTCAACCAGATTTGGTGCCCCGGAACAACCCGTCGGGCTATCCGTGCATGCTAAAATTGCTCCTTTTAACGCCATTGTCGGTCGCTAGCCGGCCGGGGCCGCCTAAATGACATCGTTCGCCAAAGAAACCCTGCCGATCAGCCTCGAAGAGGAGATGCGTCACTCTTACCTCGATTACGCCATGAGCGTGATCGTCGGGCGGGCATTGCCGGACGTGCGCGACGGACTGAAACCCGTGCATCGGCGCGTGCTTTTTGCCATGCACGAGTTGTCCAACGACTGGAACAAGGCTTACAAGAAGTCGGCGCGCATCGTCGGCGACGTGATCGGTAAATATCATCCCCATGGCGACACGGCGGTATACGACACCATCGTGCGCATGGCGCAGGATTTTTCGCTGCGTTACATGCTGGTCGACGGCCAGGGCAACTTCGGTTCGGTGGACGGCGACAACGCGGCGGCGATGCGCTACACGGAAGTGCGCATGGCGCGCATCGGCCATGAACTGCTGATCGACATCGACAAGGAAACCGTCGATTTCGGCCCCAACTACGACGGCTCCGAGCATGAACCGCTGGTTCTGCCTGCGCGCATACCCAATCTTCTGATCAATGGTTCCGCGGGTATCGCCG
>CAIZHL010000323.1 GCA_903932755.1 uncultured beta proteobacterium | reverse complement strand
CAATGCCTCCAACTCTTCCTTGTCCTTGTACAAGGCCCGGTTGGCATAGACCTCGACCTTGGCCTAGCCCTTGGTCAGTTCCGCCGCCTTCTTGGCGAAGAACTCCGCGGCCTTGCCCTTGGGCGTGTCGACTGCCACCACGTGACTGAACTTGATAACGATGGGGGCCTGGGCCAGCGCGATGGCCGAAAATGTTGCGGCGACCAGTCCAACAAATAAGTTACGGACTTTCATTTTTGCTCCTCCTGTCAGGGTTGTTTTGAAAACTTATCGCGCAAGATTATCACTCCAAGCGCGACCCAGCCGGGATTTTGACAGCCCACACATGGCGCGCCAATTGTGGATTTCCGCAAACCGGCTTGCCAAGGGCCAATGACGCGCTAACATCGCGCCATGGAATCTCCGGGGTCACCAGCTTCAACCGAACGCACCGGCCGCTGGCGCTGGCTGTGGGTGCTGCCGCGACTTGCTTTCATCCTGTTCGTCGGCGGCGTCGGCCTGCTGCTGTGGATCTCCGACCGGGCTGACGGCGAAGAAAGACGCGCCACGCTGATCAGCGACATCCTGTGGCTTGAGCAGAATCTCCGCTTTCACCTGATGCGCAACGAGGAAGTTCTTGGACGAATTGACTTGACTCATACGGCCGACGCAAAGGCGTTCGAGTCATTTTCCCGCACGGCATTCGGCTTCGAAAGCGGCCTGCGACAACTGATCTGGCTCGGAGCCGACGGAACCGTGAGACAAGCGCATCCGATCACCATGGATCCCAACCTGGTCGGTGACGCCGGGGAGGCCGTTCCCTCCCGGCAGAGCTTCCGCCTAGCGCGCTCGCTCGGCAAACCGGTCTACGGAAAAGCGTATCCGTACTTTACAAACGACTGGCAATTTGAAGTCCATGTTCCCGTATCACGGCAAGGCAGCGTCGTTGGCGTGGTCGTCGGCGTCTACCGGATTCGGGATCTTCTCGGCGACAGCGTACCGTGGTGGCTGGCGGAACGTTATCGGATCAGCGTCATCGGTGATTCCGGCAAGGTACTGGGAACCCGCTCCAAGGTTGAATCCATGGTTACCGAAGAGGGCTACCAGGTTGCCTTCGACCCACCCGGATGGGGCCTGGCGCTGCATGCCGTTCCGTACCACGCGCCCAAGCCGCTGGCCAGCGCCCTGTTGTCGGCGAGCCTCGTCATCCTGGCGCTGATCGTACTGTGGAGCCTTTGGATCCTGCGCCGGCACGTTCTACGGAGGCAGGCGGTGGAGGAAGAGTTGCAGCGGGAACACGCCTTCCGCAAGGCGATGGAAGACTCGCTCGATACCGGAATGCGGGCGCGCAGCCTCGACGGGGAAATCATCTATGTCAATCCGGCCTTCTGCCGCATGATCGGCTGGTCTGCGGCGGAACTGATCGGGCGCCGTCCGCCGATGCCTTATTGGGCAGACGACTATCTGGACGAAACCCGCGCAATGCATGATCGCGTCCTTGCCGGAGAAGGCCCGGAAGAAGGTTTCGAACTGAGGTTCAAGCACCGCAATGGAAATCTCCTTGATGTACTGATTCACGAAGCGCCTCTGATCGATGCGCGCGGCCAGCAATCGGGCTGGATGGGTTCGATGGTGGACATTACGGAGCGCAAACAGGCCGAGGAGCGCACGCGCCAACAACAGGATCGTCTGCAATCCACTGCGCGTTTGGTTGCCATGGGGGAAATGGCATCGAGCATCGCGCACGAACTGAACCAGCCGCTGGCGGCGATTTCCAGCTATTGCACCGGGGCAGCCAACCTGTTGCGCGACCAGAAGCCGGCGACCGATGTGCTGCCCGCACTGGACAAGGCGGTGGAGCAGGCGCGCCGCGCGGGACAAGTCATCCGCCGCATCTACAGTCTCGCCCGCCCGGGCGAAAACCGCTTCGAGAGAGTGCGTCTTGCCGAGCACGTAGATGCCGCTCTGGCACTGATGGATGGCGACATCCGCCAGAAGGGCATCCGCATATCGCTTGAGCTCTCGCGGCAGGTTATGATCGATGGCGATCCGGTCCTGCTCGAACAGGCGCTTTTCAACCTGCTGCGCAATGCGATCGAATCCATGCGCGATACGGCACCTGATCAGCGACAACTGACCATTGCACTCAACTGCGCTGAAGGCTACGCCAGCCTGACAATCGCTGATCGCGGCTGCGGAATCGATGCCGGCGTCGCCGGGCAACTGTTCGACCCGCTTTTCACCACCAAGGCCGAAGGCATGGGCATGGGGCTGGCAATCTGCCGTTCAGTGGTGGAAAATCACCGGGGACGTCTCTCATTCGAGGCCAACCCGGAAGGAGGAACCGTATTTCACATTCTGCTGCCCCTGACGCCGAAATGAGCGGCCCCGCCACGCAGATAGTCGACGATGACCCTGCGGTGCGCGATGCGCTGCAATGGCTGCTGAAATCGCGCGGCGTTCAATCGCAAGCATGGGAGTCGGCGGACGACTTTCTGTCCTCTGCCAGTCGCGAGCTTTGCGGCTGCCTGCTGCTGGATGTGCGCATGCCCGGCATGAGCGGGATTGAGTTGTTCGACCGGTTGCGCGCGCTGAATTGTCGGCTGCCTGTGATTTTCCTCACTGGACACGGCGACGTGCCGATGGCGGTGCAGGCACTCAAGGACGGCGCCTTCGATTTCATCGAAAAACCCTACGACGACAATGCGCTCGTCGATAAGGTGCTTGCCGCGCTGGAGCATGACTTGAAGCGCTGCGCCAGGGAAAATTCGGTGCTGCTGGTACGGCAAAATCTGGCACAACTCACCCAGCGCGAACAGGAAGTGATGCAGCTGATTCTGGCCGGCAAACTGAACAAGGTCATCGCCGATCAACTGGGTATCGCGATGCGCACCGTTGAGGTCCATCGCTCGCATATTTTCGAGAAAATGCAGGTCCGCTCTGCCGTTGAGTTGTCGCAAGTACTCGGCCTGCTCGGAAACAAACCGGAAGCAGAAAACTAGTCCGGAGTCTTGAAGTGCAACTTGCCGGCCTCGCACCACAGCGAGTAGCGCGGAAGATCAAGGCGCGGATGCCGGTCCGTGCCCGCGGTCCGCAGTTGCCGCGAAAATTCCTTCAGGCGTCGCTCATCCGGCGGTTGCAGCTTGTGCCACCCCAGCATGGCGCGCAGCAAATTCCTGCCGCGGGCATCCGATAGTTGGCGAAATAGCGTCAATGGCAAGGGGAATTCCGGCCGGCAAGCGCCAAGATCCAGCGCCGCGAGGTCGTCGAGCAATGCGTCGGCCTCACCAAAATGTCTCGCCGCAGCTGCGAGTTGCTGACCGACCCGTGGAAAGCGCGCCGCCATGGCCGGAATGATCTCGCGGCGAAGGAAATTCCGGGTGTAGCGGAGATCGGCATTGCTTTCGTCCTCGATCCAGGCCAAATGGTGGCTGGTCGCATATTCCACAAGAACATCGCGGCCAAGCCCGAGCAACGGACGCAGCACGCGTCCGCTCGATTCAGGCATTGCTGCGGCCCCGCGCACTCCGGTGCCGCGTAAGAGGTTATGCAAAACGGTTTCTGCCTGGTCATCCGCATGGTGCGCCAGCAGAACCCAATCGGCATCCTGGTCAGCCAAAGCCTTGTGGCGCAGTCGGCGCGCTGCAGCTTCGATCCCTTCATAGGACCGGGCGGGCACTTCTACTCGAATGACGGATATCGAAACGCCAAGTATCTCGCAGACCTTTCTGCACGAATCAACCCAATCATCGGCGCAACTGCTTAAACCGTGATGAACGTGGATCGCGGAAAGACGTAAACCTGCATGAGCGGCATGACGATTCGCGGCATGGAGCAGCACCGATGAGTCTAGCCCGCCGGAAAAGCCAACGGTGACAGCCTCACCCGGCCGGACATGGAGGGCAAAGCAGGCGGCTACCGCCTGCATTACAGCGTCAGTGGATGGTTTGTTCCTTGAATCGGCCATAACTCATCAAACGTTCGAAGCGCCGCTCGATGAGTTCACCGGTTGAAAGACCCGCGAGTTGCTTGAGTGCCTCCTGGAGCGCTTTCTTGACACTTTGCGCCATGACACGGTGATCACGATGGGCGCCTCCTACCGGTTCATTGATGATGCGATCGATCAGGCCCAGCGACTTCAGCCGTGGTGCCGTGATCCCCATCGTCTCGGCCGCATCGCCTGCACGCTCGGCGCTTTTCCACAGAATGGAGGCGCAGCCTTCGGGGGAAATAACCGAATACGTCGAGTACTGGAGCATTGCGACGACATCGGCGACTGCAATCGCCAGGGCGCCACCCGATCCGCCCTCGCCAATGATGGTGGCGATCAGCGGCACCTTTAATTCGGTCATTACAGCCAGGTTGCGGCCAATCGCCTCTGATTGACCCCGCTCCTCGGCATCGATCCCGGGATAGGCGCCGGGCGTATCGACAAAAGTGAAAACCGGCAGACCGAATTTTTCCGCCAACCGCATCAGTCGCAGCGCCTTTCTATAGCCTTCCGGACGCGGCATTCCGAAATTGCGATGGATTTTCTCCTTCGTGTCACGGCCTTTCTGATGCCCGATGACCATACAGGACTGGCCGTTGAAGCGCGCCAAGCCACCGACAATGGCGTGGTCGTCAGCGTAATTGCGGTCGCCGTGAAGCTCCTCGAAGTCAGTAAAAACGAGGTCGAGGTAATCAAGCGTGTACGGGCGTTGCGGATGCCGAGCCACCAAGGCACATTGCCATGGCGTTAGCTTGGCGTAAATTTCCTTGGTGAGACTCTGATTTTTCGCGTCCAGTCGGGAAATTTCCTCCGATATATCGACGGCAGAATCGTCTTGCACAAAACGCAACTGCTCGATCTTTGCTTCAAGTTCGGCGATCGGTTGTTCAAATTCCAGAAAGCTTGTTTTCATGCCGGCATTTTAGCAGGCCCTAGCGGAAGCGAGTTGCCGAGCCAACGGTTGGCGAGTCGTGCGCGACCGTACCCGCAAAAGCAAAAACCCTCCTCCGGCAATCCGGAGGAGGGTTTTCATGGGGAAGTCTGGCGTTGACCTACTTTCTCACACGGTGAAGTGCAATATCATCGGCGCGGTCTCGTTTCACGGTCCTGTTCGGGATGGGAAGGGGTGGTACCAAGACGCTATGGACACCAGACTAAAAGGGGGTGCTACGGAATGAGGCGGTGAAGCCTTGGGCCGGAGCACGTGATTCGAAAGAAGTAAGTTTTGGATTGTGATTGCCTGTCTTTGGTTACTGCTTATAGACAAAGGCTCGAGTGTTGCATTGAGCTCAATGTTATAGGGTCAAGCCTCACGGGCAATTAGTATCAGTTAGCTTAACGCATTACTGCGCTTCCACACCTGACCTATCAACGTCCTGGTCTTGGACGACCCTTCAGGGGGGTTGAACCCCCGGGAAATCTCATCTTG
>CAIZHL010000322.1 GCA_903932755.1 uncultured beta proteobacterium | reverse complement strand
TACCCGCGACGAGCGCCTGCTGGCCGAGGTCGAGCAGGCCGTGGTGATCGCCATGCAGCAGTTGCAGTTCGCCGGCAATGTCGAGGCGGCGCTGATCGCGCTGCAGGGCGCCGAGGCGCGACTCGCCCGCTCCGTGCAGCCGCAGTTCCTGTCCGCCAGAAAGCTCATCACGCGCGACATCGAGCGTCTCAAGGGGACGCCGGGCGCCAATATCAGCGGCCTCTCGCTGAAGATCGAAAGCGTGGTCGCCGCAGTAGACAGCCTGCCTCTGGCCTACGAGCAGCGTCCGAAAGCGGAATCGGCGAGGCCTGCCGATGCAAGCAAACCGGCGAGCGTCGACTACTGGCGCGAGCTGGGCGCCGACCTATGGCGCGAATTGCGGCAACTGGTGCGCATCGAGCGCATCGATCAGGGCGATCCCGCCCTGCTGTCGCCCAACCAGAACTTTTTCCTGCGCGAAAACCTCAAGCTGCGCCTGCTCAATGCCCGCCTGGCGCTGCTGCAGCGCGACGGCAAGGTATTCCGCGAAGAGATCCGCCAGTCGCGCGAGCATCTCGATCGCTACTTCGACGGTCGCGCCAAGCCGGTGCAGGCTGCACAGGCGACCCTGAAGGCCCTGGCGGGCACCGATGCCAGCTTCGATCTGCCGGGCCTGGCCGAAACCCTGACGGCCCTGCGCAACCTCAAGTTTGCACGCGAGCGCAGCACTGGCGCTACAGCCGGCCCGGCCAGGTAAGCGGGAGCTCCGCATGCGCGCCCTGTTCTGGCTGCTGACACTCGCCGCACTGGCTGTGGGCCTGGCGCTCGCCGCGCGCTATAACGAAGGTTACGTGTTGCTGGTGCTGCCGCCCTGGCGTGCCGAGGTTTCGCTCAACCTGTTCGTCCTCGCGGCGATTGCCGGATTCTTCCTCATCTACCTCCTGGCGCGCGTCGTCAGCCATACCCTGGCCCTGCCAAGTGCCGTTGCCGAGTTCCGTCGGCGGCGGCAGCAGGATAAGGCGGCGCTTGCCTTGCGCGACGCCTGGCGCCTGTTGCAGGAAGGACGCTACGGGCACGCCATGCGCAGTGCGGAGAAGGCCGGCACCGATCACTCCGGCGCCGGCATGCTGGCGCTGGCCGGCTGGCGTGCCGCGCATGCCCTGCGCGACGCCGAGCGCTCCGCCGAATGGGCGGCGCGCGTGCGGGCACACGACAACTCCGGCCTGCAGGCCGCCCGTTTGATGACCGCAGCCGAATTTGCGCTTGAAGATCGCCGTTTCGATGATGCCCGGGATGCCCTGCAGCAATTTGCGACGCTTGAAGGCAAGCATATCGCGGCCATGAAGCTCAGCATGCGCGCCGAACAGGGTCTGGGCAACTGGCGCGAAGTGGCGCGCCTGGTGCGTCAGCTGGAAAAGCATCAGGCCTTGACCGCCGAGCAGGCCGCGCCGATCCGCAGCCGCGCCCTGCGCGAGGCGCTGCACGGATTGCGCGACGATCCCGCCGGCTTGATGCGCTACTGGCGCGAGCTGGACGACGCCGATCGCGCCGAGCCCGCGCTGGCGCTGGAAACGGCGCGCGCGCTGATGGCCGCGGGCGACTGCCGCGAGGCCCAGCGCGTGATGGAAGATGCGCTGGCCGAACACTGGGATGCCGCGCTGGTATTGGCCTATGGCGAATGCGGCAAACCTGGCGAGCCTGCCGGCGATGTGCTCGGGCGCATCGCCCAGGCCGAAAAATGGCTGCAACGCATGCCGCGCGACGGTGCCCTGCTGCTGACCCTGGGCCGCTTGTGCCGCCAGCAGCAACTCTGGGGCAAGGCGAGAAGTTATCTGGAGGCCGCGCTGGCCACCACGCCCTCGCGCGCCGCGCATGTCGAACTGGCGCAACTGCTCGATCAGCTCGAAGAGTCGGCGCTGGCGACACGCCACTATCGCGCCGCGGCGATTCTTTGACCGCCGTCTAGAGCCAGTCGCGCGGCGGCAGGAAGTCGCTGTAGAGCTTCGCTTCCGCGCTGCCCGCCTCGGGTTGCCAGCTGTAGCGCCATTTGACGATGGGCGGCAGCGACATCAGGATGGATTCGGTGCGCCCGCCCGATTGCAGGCCGAACAGCGTACCGCGATCCCAGACCAGGTTGAATTCGACGTAGCGGCCGCGGCGGTATGCCTGGAAATCCCGTTCGCGTTCGCCGTAGGCGATGTCGCGGCGGAGGGCGATCAGCGGCAGGTAGGCGGCGGTGAAGCTGTCGCCGACGGCCCGGGTCAGGTCGAAGCAACGGTCGAAGCCGCCTTCGCCGAGGTCGTCGAAGAAGATGCCGCCGACGCCGCGCGCCTCGTTGCGATGCTTGAGGAAAAAGTAGTCGTCGCACCACTTCTTGTAGCGCGCATGGACATCGCTGCCGAAGGG
>CAIZHL010000321.1 GCA_903932755.1 uncultured beta proteobacterium | reverse complement strand
GAGGAAGTCGAGAACCTGATTTTCGGCCATCCCAAGGTCAAGGCCGTGACGCTTGTTGCCATGCCCGATCCGGTGTTCGGCGAAAAGGCCTGCGCTTTCGTGATTGTCAAAGACGGCGAGACCCTTGGCTTCGAAGAACTGATCGCTTTCCTGCGCGCGCAGAAGATCGCCAGCTTCAAGTTGCCGGAGCGGCTGGAGGTCGTGAGCCAGTTTCCGCTCAGCCCGGTGGGCAAGATACTGAAGCGGGCTTTGCGTGAGATGATCGCGGCCAGGATGGAAGACGAACGAGCAAGGGCCCGGGCATGAAAATACGCATCATCGGCGGCGGTCCCGCCGGTCTTTACTTCGCGGCGCTGATGAAACGCGAGAACCCGGCGCACGACGTGGTGGTCTTCGAGCGCGGTCCGCGCGACGCCACCTGGGGTTTCGGCGTGGTGTTTTCCGACCGCGCGCTGGAGTTCCTGCGCGCCGATGACGAAGCCATGTACCAGCTGCTGATGCCGCTGATGGAAACCTGGCCCGATCTCACCATCGTCCATAACGACACGCCCGTGCCGATCGCCGGCAACGGCTTTGCCGCGATCGGCCGCCTCGAATTCCTCAGCCGCTTGTATGCCCATGCCGAATCGCTGGGCGTGAAGATCGAGTTCGACAGCGAGGTCGCCGCGCTGGATCATCCCGCGCTGGCCGGCGCCGAACTGATCGTCGGCGCCGACGGCGCTTTCTCCTCGGTGCGCAACGAGATGTCGGAGCAGTTCGGCACCGAGACCGACCTGCGGACCAACCGCTTCATCTGGTACGGCACCAGCAAGGCCTTCGACAGCCTGTCGCTGACTTTCCGCGAAACGGAACACGGCGTGTTCTGCGCCCACCATTACCGCTACAGCCCGGCCATGAGCACCTTCCTGGTCGAGGTCACCGACGCCACCTGGCAGCGCGCGGGTTTCGCGGACATGAGTGAGGAAGACACCATCCGCCGCTGCGAGCAGGTTTTCGCCAATGAACTGGGCGGCGCTCAGATACTTTCCAACAAGTCCTGCTGGCGCCAGTTTCCTGCGGTCACCAACCGGCACTGGAGCGTCGGCAATGTGGTGCTGTTGGGCGACGCCCTGCGCACCGCGCACTTCTCTATCGGGTCGGGCACGCGCCTCGCCATGGAAGACGCCATCGCGCTGTGGAAGGCACTGCGCGACAGCGGCGGCCTGCCGGAAGCCCTGACGCTGTTCCAGGAACGGCGCCTGCCGCCGATGAGGAAGATCCTCGATGCCGCCACGGCCAGCATCCGCTGGTACGAGCGCATGGACGAAACGATATGCCTTGCGCCGCTGGATTTTGCCTACAGCTACATGACGCGCACCGGCCGCGTCGACCATTCCGAGATGATGCGCCGCGATCCGAAACTTGCGGCGGCATGGGAGCACCGACACCCCGAGATCTTCGGCGACTCGTATTGACGCTCCGGGGCTTTGCGCTTAATGTATACAGTATCCAATAAGAAGTTCAACGCCCGCAAAAAGCCGGGCCACAAGGAGGAATCGCCGTGACAGAAATCGCCGTGACGCGACCGGGAGAAGCCAAGCTCAAGGATTTGTTCAAGCCGGGCAAGGTCGGCAAGTTCGAGGTCAAGAACCGCATCAAGTACGGCGCCTGCTGCGTCTCCAATTACAACGGGCGCGACGGCACCATCACCCCGCGCGAACTGGCGCGGGTGCGCGTCATTGCCGGCACCGGCTGCGGCCTGATCACCAACCAGGGTGCGTATCCCGATCCCTGGGGTGAGGGCAAGGCCTACTTCCGGCAGGTCGCCATCCACGACGACAAGTTCCTGCCGCAGGTCGAGATGATCGCGCGCTACATCCACGACGCCGGCGCCATGGCGATGCAGCAGATCCTGCACGCCGGCCGCTACGGCGGCATCGACCTCGGCTACTGCATGCAGCCCTCCGTGGTGCCGCAAACGCTGCCGCATTTCCGTCCGCCGCGCGAAATGACCAAGGAGCAGATCGCAGTTACCGTAAAGCAGCACGCCGATGCCGCGCAGCGCGCCATCCGCGCCGGCTTCGATGCCACCGAGATCACCAGCTTCATGGGCTACCTGCTGGCCAACTTCAACTCGCGCTTCACCAACCAGCGCACCGACGAATACGGCGGATCGGTGCAGAACCGCGGCCGCTTCATGCGCGAACTGATAGACGCCATCAAG
>CAIZHL010000320.1 GCA_903932755.1 uncultured beta proteobacterium | reverse complement strand
TGCGCGCTTCGACGATTTCGTCGAGGTAGCAGATCGCGCCGGCGCGCACGGCGGCCGTGAGCGGGCCGTCGAGCCAGACGGTTTCGTCGCCGATGATCAGGTAGCGTCCGACCAGGTCGGCGGTGGTGAGGTCGTCGTGGCAGGCCACCGTCACCAGCGGCCGCTGCAGGCGCCAGGCCATGTGCTCGACGAAGCGCGTCTTGCCGCAGCCGGTGGGCCCCTTGAGCATCACCGGCAGTCGGCTTTTCGCCGCCGCGGCGAAGACTTCGAGTTCGTCGCCGATGGCATGGTAGTAGGGCTCTGCGGCGGGATGCACCAGCGGCGTGGTGAATCTGGACACTTCGGCGCGCAGGTCCGGCTGGCCGGGGGGTCTGGAAACATTCATCTGCGGCACCTATTTCAGTTTGGGCTGCTTGGCCTCGTCGGCCACGCGCTTCTTGATTTCGCGCAGGCGCGAATCCACCTGCGAGTATTCGTAAAAATTTCCGTCGCCGGACTTTTGCGCCAGTTCGAGCTGTTCCACCGCTGCCGGCAACTGCCCGCGCAGGGCATAGGCTTCGGCCTGGGCGCGGTGCTGCTGCAGGCGCTTGCCGAGCATGGCATAGGTTTTCGCCTGCAGGAAATGCATTTTCGGATCGGACGGATAGCTCAGCAGATCGTCTTCGGCGAACTTCAGCGCCTCGTCGGGCAGGCGGGCTTCCAGGAGCGACTCCACCAGGCCGTAGGCGATGGCGCGTTCCTGCGGGAAGCGCGGTTGCGCGCCGCGCAGGAGCGCGGCGGCGCCCGCGGCATCGCCATGCTTCAGGCGCACCTGGGCGTCGAGCGTCTCGATCATGGGCGACTGCGACTTCAGGCGGCGCAATTCGCGAACTTCCTTTTCCGCCGCAGCGACCCGGTTGTCGCGCAGGTAAGCCTGCGCCAGGCCGTAGCGCACGGCTGCTTCGCCGCCGGCGAAGCTGCGCTCCGCCAGCCGGGTCTCGAATTCCGTCACGGCATCGCGCGGCGTGCCCTCCTGCGAGCGCAGCTTGGCGCGCACCAGGAGGAACTCGAGCGAATCGGGCACCTGCTTGTAGGGCCGGCTCTGGATCCGGTTGCCCAGGTCGGCCAGGCGTTCGGTGGTCAGCGGGTGGGTGCGCAAATAACCGGGGGCACTGTTCTTGTTCTCGTACAGGCGGCTGTATTTCTGCAGGCGCTCGAAGAAGGCGCTCATGTCGCGAATGTCGAAGTCCGATCGCTCCAGCAAGTCCAGTCCGACGCGATCCGCCTCGCGCTCGAAATCGCGCGAGTAGTTCAGCTGGTTCTGGATCGCCGCGCCCTGCCCGGCCATCATCGCGCCTATCGCCAGGTCCGGGCTGCTGCGCGCCGCCAGGATCGCCACGGCCAGGCCCAGCAGGCTGGTGATCTGGCCCTGCCCCGACTTGTTGATGAGGCGCGCCAGGTGGCGCTGCGTGACGTGGGAAATTTCGTGCGCCAGGACAGAGGCCAATTCCGATTCCGAGGCGGCGGCGAGGATCAGGCCGCTATGCACGCCGATGTAGCCGCCCGGCATGGCGAAGGCGTTCAGCGTCGGATCGCGCAGCGCGAAAAGCTCGAACTCCTGGCGCGCATCGCTGCTCTGTGAAGCGAGACGGCTGCCGAGCCGGTTGAGGTAGCTGGCGACCTCGGGGTCATCGAGGTAGGCCGGATCGCGACGGATTTCGAGCATGATCGACTAGCCGATGCGACGTTCCATCGCCGGCGAAAAATCGGACTGCGCCGCATCCCCGAGGTCGGGCAGGCCTTCGGCAACCGACAACGGGGAGGCTGTCACGATGCCGAGCGCGAGGACCAGGGCGCGGCTGAGCGGATTCAACTTCATCTCGCTATGATAGCGGCTTGGCAAATACGAGTTGTGACAGGGTATTTCATGAATCCACCGAAGAAGTCCGCAGCAGTGTCCGGCACCGGGCCGCTGACCCATTTCGATGCGGCCGGGCAGGCGCACATGGTCGACGTCGGCGCCAAGGCGGAAACCACGCGCGTGGCGCGGGTACAGGGCCACATCCGCATGGCGCCCGCCACCTTCGCCCTGATCAAGGACGGCTCGGCGAAAAAGGGCGACGTGCTGGGCATCGCCCGCATCGCCGCGATCCAGGCCGCCAAGCGCACCTCCGAGCTGATTCCGCTGTGCCATCCGCTGGCGCTGACCCGCGTCGCCGCCGAGTTCACCCTCGACGCGCGGCGCCATCGCGTGAGCATCGAGGTCACGGCGGAAACGGTGGGACGCACCGGCGTCGAGATGGAGGCGCTGACCGCCGCCGCGGTCGGCCTCCTCACCATCTACGACATGTGCAAGGCCGCCGACCGCGGCATGGTGATCGAAGACATCCGGCTGCTGGAAAAACTCGGCGGCAAATCGGGACACTGGAAATCAGACAAGGTTGCAAATGAACACAAGTAGCCAGCAACGCGCCGTGGCCTGGTGGCTGGTCGCCTGCTGCGCCATGGTATTCGCGACCATGGTGGTGGGCGGCGTGACGCGCCTGACCCTCTCCGGGCTTTCCATCGTCG
>CAIZHL010000319.1 GCA_903932755.1 uncultured beta proteobacterium | reverse complement strand
GTGCTTGAGCTTGCCCAGTTGCCGTTCGATGCCCGCATTGATGCGGGCGAAACCGGCCGCGTTTTGTGCCACTGCCAGGTGGTAAATGTCTTTTTCCAGCTCGGCAACCCCGCGCACGATCTCCTCACCCACAAACAGGCGCGCCCGTTCGTTGTCGCCGCGCAGCTTGATGTCGGTTTCAAGCGCATCGAAATACCAGCGCAGTCCGAATACCACGGCCAGGCACAGCAAGGTGACGCCGACCAGCCAGCGCAGCGACGCATCAATGGAGGCCTCGGCTACCCGGCCAGTGGCAGCAGTTGAATGGCGCATCGGGTGGTGGCTTGAAAACCCCGGATGGCTACCGGATTGCCGGTGTTTTGTTGTCCAGAAAACCGTGTTTGCGAAAAATCGCCTGACCGATGTCGCCAGCGGAGAGCGTCATGAAGCTGCGGGCCAATTCGGGGGACTTTCCACTTTTGAGCTGAATCAACAGCAAGGCCTGTGGCCGGGCCACCCGGGTGTGCGTGACAACCGCACCGCCGTTGCTGCTGCCCTTGACGCTCTGGTTGCCCTTGGCCGAGCCAGCGCCAACGGTAAACAGGGTGCCGCTGATGTTGGCGAACGCCACGTGCGTATTGGCCGAACACTGCACCGCGAAGCCGGTCTTGAGGAAGGACTCCGCCGTCGTGTAGGGCGCGCCGGGGCCGCCGGCAACGTTGAACTTGGTGGCCGTCGAGCCGGCGCAAACCGGATAAACGGTGGCGCCAGGAGCGGGGTCATTCTGATCCGCCGCTTGTACGGGACCGGAAATCGCGCCGGCAAGTGTCATGGCGGCCAGAACGGTGTAAGTCTTTTTCATGGTCAGTGGCTCCTTAGCTCTGCGAATTGGCGATAGACGAAGTCAGCAGATTGCGGGCGTCGGACATGGCCGCCTTGTTCTCTGCCTTCTTGGTGTATTCCGTGAACTGCGGAATCGCAATCGCGGCAAGGATGCCGATGATCGCGACCACGATCATCAGCTCGATCAGGGTAAAACCCTTTTGCAGATTTTTCTTCATTCAAATTCTCCTATCGAAGGTGCGACACCTGTCGCTGAGAGAGTTCGAGCAATTTTTGTGCCTGACACCTCTCCCATCCCACTGGGGCCCTGCGGCAGGGTGCCCGGGCCGAGCGACGTAAAACGTCACATCGGCTCCGTTAATCGTCACCCGGGTGCAATTGGATCGGTGCATGCCGGCCGGAAACGTGGTTCCGCCACATTGCCCGGAACAGCCGGCCCATGTCGCGACCGAAGCGCCCGGTGTCGAACAGCGGCGCGCTGGCACGGGCAGCGCCGAGCCGGTCCCGCAAGGCCCGGCAGCGCCCGGGGTCCTTCGCCAGGGCATCGGCGAGGGCAAGATAGTCCTCGTCCGAGCCGGCGATCAGTTCCGGCAGCCCGGCGGCATGGAGGACACTGGCCGAAACGCGGCCGGCGAAGGTATTGCCGAGGCGGGCCACCATGGGCACACCGGCCCAGAGCATGTCGCTGCCCGTCGTATGCGAGCCATAGGGGAAGGTGTCCAGCGCCAGATCGGCGAGCGGCAGGCGGGCGAGATGGTCGGCCAGTTCGCGCCATGGCGCGAACACGATGCGGTCGGCGGCTATCCCCTGCGCCTGTGCTTCCCGGCGCAGATTGGCCTGCGCCACCTCCGACTGGAAGCCCAGCCAGAGCACCGCCGCCGGATTGCGCCGCAGCAGTTCGCACCAAACACCGAATGCGGGCGGCGTGATCTTGACGCTCTGGTTGAAGGAACAGAAAACAAAAGCGTCGTCGGGCAGGCCGGCCTCGCCTCGCTTCGGCAGGGGCTGCGGCTGCGCGACGCGGCTGCTGGGCTGGTAGCTTTGCGGCATCAGGGCCAGATGCTCGACATAGCCGTCCGCATGGTCGGGCGGCGTGACCACCGTGTCCGAGATCAGGTAGTCGGCCAGGCCCGGAACACCCAGCGTTCCGGGAAATCCAAGCCAGGTTGCGGACACGGGAGCCGGCGCATGAGCCAGGATTCCAGAGCGCGAAAACTTGGTCCAGCCGTTCATGTCCACCAGGATGTCGATGCGGTCGCGCCGCATCAGCTCGGCCGCATCGGCAAACGACAGGGCATCGATGTCGCGGAACACGTCGAAGGCGGCGCCCAGGCGCCGGCGCAGGGGGCTAGCGCCTTGCGGGCCGTAGCCGTAGGCATGGACCGTGAACTCCTTGCGATCGAAAACCTCGAAGATTCCCACCGCCAGTTCGCTGACCGGATGCGCGCGAAAATCGGCCGAGAGAAAGCCGATGCGCAGGGGCCGCAGCGGATCATCGGCCGATGCGGCCGCGGACGAGGCGGACTCGCCGCCGTCAAGGCGTTCGCCGCGCGCGCCCTTGAGGTAGGCCTGCCCGTAGCATTCGGCACCTTGCCGCAGCGTTGCCCGGTCGATGTCTTCGATGTGGGTCATGAAGAAAGGCTCCGGGCCCTGGTCGAGCCGTCGCCGCATCAGCTCGCGCAAGCTTGCCGGCAGGTCGGCACGGCGCCAGTCGCAACATCCCCGCTCCGCCGCACACAGGTGCGGCAGCAGGGCATCGGCCTCGCCCTGGTTGAGGCCGGCCTCGTCGAGAACCTTGCGCGCGCAGTTTGCCGCCTCGTCAAAGCGGCCGAGGTCGCCCAGGGTGACGACGAAATTGACGAAGGCATCGAAGGATTCCGGGTTGAGCTGTGCCGCCCTCTGAAAGGCTTCCAGAGCCTCGGCAAAGCGGCGCTTGCGGTGCAATGCCGCACCCAGCGTGTTGTGCGCGTTCGCCAGTTGCGGCGCCAGCAGCAGCGCAGTGCGACAACTTTCGATGGCGGCATCGAGGGCGCCGAAGCGCAGCAGGGCCTCGGCCCGATTGGCATGGAATTCCGCCCGCTGCGGCGCCAGCGCCAGCGCCGCGTCTATGCTCGCCAGGGCCTCGCCGGACCGTCCGCTCGCGGCAAGGGCAATAGCGCGATTGCTGTGCATTTCGGCATCGCCCGGATAAAGCTTGACGCCGCGTTGCAGCAGCGGCAGCGCCGCGTCATGCCGCCCGGCGGTGATGTGGGCCACAGCCAGGGCCTTGAGGCCGAGCGGATGATCGGGCGTGCGGCCCAACAGGCGCATGGCGACGGGCGCCAGTTGGCCGAACTCGCCGCGCGCCATCAGGTCGGCGATCTGTGCCTCATCCGTGGTGCTTGAAAATCGACGCTTCATGGGGTGTGGATACGACTCCGGGCGGATGCCATTCGAGAAAACCTGCGACTAGCGCTTGACCAGCAAACCCTGACCCGTCGGCAGCGGAATGACGCGGTAATCGCGCGCGGCAAACCAGGGGTCCTCTTCCAGCTTCTGTTGCCGAAAGACGCCGGACCACTCGTAGTCATCGAGGATGATGATGCCGCCGGGCACCACGCGGTCAAACAGACACTCCAGCGCAGCCAGTTCGCCGGCCGCGTTGTTCAGGTCGATATGCAGGTAGGCGACGGCTTGCGGAATGCCGCCGGCAAAAGAATCCGGCAGCAGGCCCTTGATCAGCCTTACCTGGGGGTAGGCGGCGAATCGCTGGCGGACGATTTCGAAAAACCCTTCCTGCTGGCCGGGAAACTCGTGCCCGGGGACCGGATGGTAATCATAGGTATCGTAGCCCCAGAATGTTTTCGGAAATGCCGTGCCGCCCAGATAGTCGGTTACGGTCTTGATGCCGGTGCCGGAATAAACGCCGCACTCGACAAAGTCCCCCGGCAAATGCAGGCAATGGAGGGCGGCGCAGGCAAGGATGTAACGTCGCCACACGACCGCTTCGTCAGCGTCATTCTGGATATTGCTCTGCCATGCCTTGCGGAAAGCCGGGTCCTCCAGCATCGAGTTGTTGCGAGACCAGGTAAACAGGTTGTCGCCGAGAAAGAATCCTGGCTCAGCCAGGCTTGCTGCCTCTTCCATCACTGCCGCAAAACGCTTGGGATCACTGACACCCCAGTAAGTGTGCGATGAAAAGTTGAGTATCTGCCCGGAGGGCGACTCGTCCGCCTGGGGCAGGGCGGCGGGTTCGCTTTCATCATCCTCGGGGAAATGAGCCTCCGCCAGATCGTCAAGCAGGTCTTCGGCCAGCACGTTCTTGCTGGCAACAGCCCACAGGTCGTAGTAGGGATGGGGCCGCCTGCCGCTGATGACGCTGCCGAATCCCCCATCCTGCAGGGTGCCGACCAGAACCTTTTCGGTGAACCCGCAGCGGTGCGCCATGTAATGGTTGCCCCGCTCCAGCGATGAGCGCAAGCCGTAAAGGATGTCGAGCGGGGAGATCGGACCGGCCGGCGAGTTGTAGGCGGGTTCCAGCAGCTTGTCCTCGGCGATCAGTTGGCAGACCGATTGCAGGTCCGGACAGGTGATCACCACGAAACCGTCGGGCTTCAGCACGCGCCGGAACTCGGCCAGCGCCAGCAGGACCTCGTGCGCATAAAGATGCTCGATGTTGTGGCTGGAAAACAGCGCATCGACCGATGCGTCGGCCACCGCCGACATGTCGAGCATGGTGCCGACAATGTCCGGTTTGGCATTCGGGTCGATGTCGAGGCGCAACTCTCTCCATTCGGGGGTATTGAATCCGCGAGTGGTACGGTCCTTGTACTTGGGGCCACAGCCGACGTGCAGAAAAGTTCTCATGTGTTGCGCCTCGTTTTGTTGTTTCTTTGTATCGTTCCGCTCGCCGCACCACGCCCGCCACATGCCGCGCAGGGCGGCTTCGAAGTGGCCGGCAAAGCGCGGGGCATCGAAGATCGGCGAAGCCAGCACCTGTTGCCGCAGGCCCGCACGCAGCGCCGCCAGGCGCGCCAGGTCGCCGGCATGGGCCGCCGCACGCGCCACGTAGTCGTCGGCATCGCTCGCGATCCACTCCGGCAGGCCGGCGTTCATCAGCAGGCCCAGACCCTGGCGTTGCAGGAAGCTGCTTGCGGCCAGGGTCAGCACCGGCACCCCCATCCACAGGCTTTCCACCGTGGTGGTGCCGCCAGGATAGGGAAACGTATCGAGGGCGATGTCCACACGTCCATGCGTAGCCAGATACCCGGCTCGCGAAGAAGCGCCCTCAAACTCCAGGCGGCCGGGGGCAATGCCATTGTCGGCAAAACGCTCCGTAACCCTTTGCCGTATTTCGGCATTTTCCCACTGCCTGGTCTTGAGCAGCAAGCGACTTTCCGGCACCGCCCGCAATACCCTCGCCCACAGAGCGACCACGGCGTCGTTGATCTTGTACAAATTGTGGAAGCTGGCAAAAGTGACGTATCCGTTGTTCAACGCAGGAAGCGGCGCAACGCCGACATCCAGGTCCGGCGCGGTGAAGCACAGCCGGGTTTCCGGCAGGCGCCAGATCTTCTCGGTGAAGTGGGCTTCTTCGGTGTCGGGCAGGGTCCAGGGATCGGCGATCAGGTAGTCGATCTCCGCCACCCCGGTCGTCGCGAAATACCCCAGCCAGCTCACCTGCACCGGCGCCGCCTTCCAGGCGAAGAGCGGCAGGCGGTTGTGTGCGGTGTGGCCGGAGAGGTCGATCAGGATGTCGATTTCGTCATCGCGGATCTGCCGCGCCAGTTGCTCATCCGAAATCCCCACCACCGGGCGCCAGATCCGGCAGCAGGCCTTGATCCTTTCCGCCAGAGGGTCGGACAGGGAATGATTGCTGTAGGCGACGATGTCCAGGCGAGCCACGAATCGTCTGGCAAGTTCGGAAAGTACGCCTTCGATGAAGTGGCCGACCGGGTGTTCGCGCAAGTCGCCCGACACCAAGCCCACCCGCAAACACCGCTCAGGCAAAGGGCTGTTGGGCCAGTATGCATAGGGGTTTGCCCGCCGGCTGGCGATGTCGCCAAAACGCCGTGCATGCGCCAGCAAATTTTGCGCCGACTGATCGGCGAGGTAGTTGTGGGTGAATAGCAGGTTGTAGTGGGCATCAAGGTAGCCGGGGTCTGCCTGCATGGCTTGGCTGTAGCTGTCCAGGGCGCTGTCGAGCCGCCCGAGATCCCTCATCACGTTGCCCAGGTTGATGTGGGCCTCCGGATTTTTGGCATTGAGCTCGATGGCACGGCGACAATTCGCCTCTGCTTCGCTTAACTGTCCAAGGACACGCAGGACCCCCCCCAGATTGCCGTACGCCTTGTCAAAGCCGGGATTGATTTCAAGCGCTCTGCGATAGCAGTCTGCTGCTTCGTCAAGCTGACCAAGGCTCTGCAGCGCAATGCCAAGGTTGTTGTGTGCGTTGGCGAAGTTCGGGTCGATATCGAGTGCCCGGCGGTAGCAGCGGAGGGCATCATCCGTTTGCCCGAGGCTTTGCAGCGTAATGCCGAGGTTGCTGTGCGCTTTGACGAAGTCAGGCTTGATCTCCAGGGCGCGGCGATAACTTGCGGCCGCCTCTTCCGGTTTCCCTAGTGCGTGCAAGCCGATACCTAGACTGTTGCAGGCCTCGGCAAAATCAGGCTGGATCTCCAGTGCCCGACGCAGGCTTGCTACCGCGCTGGCCGGCTGTCCCATTTTCAGAAATACATTGCCGAGATTGCGATGCGCTTCTGCAAAATCCGGAGCCAACTCGATCGCCAGAAGGAAAGATGCTGTCGCACCATCGAGCTGCCCGCTGCCTTCAAGCGCGGAGCCAAGGTCATTGTGCACTTCGGCATCGCCGGGCAGAAGTTCCGCCGCCTTCTGCAGGGCCGGCAGGGCATCCTTGCCCTGCACCTGTTGCGCTGCGCCGAGCAGTTTCCACGCCAGGCCCAGGTCGGAATCCCGGTCGATCAGCTGCGCGGCACGCGCCTCCAGTTCGGCATGGCGGCCGGCATTGAACAGTGCGACGAGCCGGTCGATTTCGTCTTGCGGCATCTGCCGGCAACGCGCTGCCGGCTGCCGCGCGCACCACGCGCGCCACATGCCGCGCAGGGCGGCTTCGAAGTGGCCGGCAAAGCGCGGCGCATCGAAAATCGGCGACGCCAGCACCTGTTGCCGCAGGACCGCCCGCAGCGCCGCCAGGCGCGGCAGGTCGCCGGCATGGGCCGCCGCACGCGCGACGTAGTCGTCGGCATCGGTGGCAATCCACCCGGGCAGGCCGGCGTTCATCAGCAGCCCCAGACCCTGGCGTTGCAGGAAACTGCTTGCGGCCAGGGTCAGCACCGGCACCCCCATCCACAGGCTTTCCACCGTGGTGGTGCCGCCCGGGAACGGGAAGCTATCAAGGACGATATCCACGCGCTGGTAAGTGGCCAGATACCCGGCTCGCGACGAGAAGCCTTCCAGGAGCAGCCGGCCGGCGTCTATGCCGTGCGCCGCGAAGCGCGCCGTGAGTTGCTGCCGCACCTCGGCGTTGTCCAGTTGCTTGGTCTTGAGCAGCATTTGGCTTTGCGGCACCGCCTGCAATACCCTGGCCCACAGCGCGACTACGGCGTCGTTCAGCTTGTTCGGATTCTGGAAGCTGCCGAAGGTGATCCGCCCGGTAGCGAGTGCGGGCAGCGGCGCGACGTCGATCTCAACGTCCGGTACCGTGAAGCACAGCCGGGTTTCCGGCAGGCGCCAGATCTTCTCGGTGAAGTGGGCTTCTTCGGTGTCGGGCAGGGTCCAGGGATCGGCGATCAGGTAGTCGATTTGCGCCACCCCGGTCGTCGCGAAATACCCCAGCCAACTC
>CAIZHL010000318.1 GCA_903932755.1 uncultured beta proteobacterium | reverse complement strand
TTGAAGCTCGCCGCCTTCTCGAGCGCGTCGAGGTCGCGTCGCTGAAGGTTCTCGACGATCGCGATCTCCGACATCTGCCGGTCGTCTACATCAAGGACGCGAACAGGCACCTTCTCCCAGCCCAGCTTTCGTGCGGCCGCGAGCCGCCGCTGGCCAGCGATCAGTTGAAAGCGGTCGCCCCGCGCCCGCACCACGATCGGCTGCACGAGCCCATGCTCGCCGAGGCTGGCGGCGAGTTCGGCGAGATCGGCGTCGTCGACGATGCTCCGCGGCTGCCATGGATTCGGATCGATCCGTGCCGGCGCGATCTCGTTCGTGGGCAGCGCTGCGGCGGCCTGCTCGACCTCGTCGGGCGCGTGCAGCATGAGCCGCGCGGCACCGGAGCCGAGACCGGCCGCCGTCGCCGGGCGGGCGGGCTGGGCCGCGAGGGCCGACGTGCCCTGGGTTGCCGGAGCCGGCGTGGCGTCGAGTCCGGCCCGTCCGAGAAGTGCCTCGAGCCCACGTCCCAGGCGTCGTTCCTTACTCACAGTCTCGTACCTCCATGCAGAGTTCGGTGTAGGCCCGTGCTCCCGGCGAGCGCGGTGCATAGTCGAGAACGCTCTGGGCGTGGCTCGGAGCCTCCGAGACGGCGACATCCCGTGGGATCACCGTCTCGAAGACGATCTCCCCAAAGAAGTCGCGGACCTCGGCCTCGACCTCGGCCGTCAGTTCGAGCGACGCATCGTGCATGGTGAGCACGATGCCGCTGAACGACAGGCGGCCGGGCCGCTCCTGCATCACGTCGCGGATCACCTCGATCATCTGGGTGAGTCCTTCGAGCGCGAAGTATTCGCATTGAATGGGCATTGAACAAATCGAAAAACTTTGCCTCTTTCGGCATCAACTTGGAGAACATCGGGTACCACCGCTGGCAAAAAAACACGACGATTTTATCAGCTAATGGCTGCAATTCCGGCTTGCGGCCAACTGGTAGAATTCCTCTTTGTTGTCTTTGCCGGGCCATTTTCCGGCCTCATCCCGCCATGAAACGCACCCGCCTTCCCCGCCGCGCCCGCCAGACGCCGGACTCCGAACTTCTCACCCGCCTTGCAACGCGGCTCAGCCAGTCCTCCAACCGGATCGAGGATGCCTGGTGGGAATCCCGCCTTGCGGCGCACATCGACCGCCTGCTGGCCGACAACGCCGAGGAGACCCTGATCGCCGTGCTCGACCAGCTCTATAACGGCGGTTCGCGCGCCTATGACGAACTGGCCGACATGATCGAGTCCTGCGCCGAAACGCGGCGTGCGGAAGGCAGCGGCGGACTCGACGTCGTCATGATCGCCGTCCCCTTGCTGGCGTGGTCCCGTTTCCAGATTCCGTCGGGAAGCATTCCGGCGGCGCAAATGGAAGCGGTGCGCGTTCATCTTCAAGCCCACGTGCTTGCCGCCGATGCCAAGGTCGGCCTTTGCGACGTCCTTTACAGCCCCGACCAGCTGCCGCAGAACTACGTCGAAACGGCGCAACTGACGGAAAAACTCGCCAAAGCAGCGGTCCACGGCCGCAACCTGAAAATCGACCCGGCGCAGCTTCCTGAAACCATGAGTTTTCTTTCGGATACCCGCTACATGCTGGGTGCCGTCGCCGCGCCACGCGGCGCAGCGATGTTCCGCTGGCAGGAAGACGACGGCGACCCGGCGGAGTCCTTCCGTCAATGGGCGCTGCAAGGCGGCGATGCACTGCGTCCCCTGCTCCCCGCCTGCGCCCTCGAGTTCCTGCCGGTGCTGGCCTACCATGCCGCCGTGCGCGACGCCGACCGCGCCTCGCGCCCCTGGTCGCTGCGGGCGGCCGTGGCCTTCCTGCAAACCGTACTGAATCAGCCGGCGGGAGAACTGCGCGCCGTGGTCGCCCCTTTCCACGACCGCCAGCTCGAGGAATTCCGCATCGGCTTCACCCGCCGCGGCAGCAGCGATGTGGTGCACGGCGTGGTCTGGCCGCTGCTGGAAAACGAAGATGAAAACAACGAAGCCCCGGCGCAGATCGAAGCCACCCTGCGCGAAGCGGGTGTCGCCAGCGTGCTGATGCTCGACCAGCGCTTTCCCCTGGAGTTCTGCGACGACTGCGGCGCGCCGCTGTATCCCAATCCCGAAGGCGAACCGGTGCACGCCGAACTGCCCGAAGATCAGGCCGAGTCGGCTCCCCGGCATCTGCACTGAAAAGTCGACGCCGACAAAAGTCGGCGCTGGCGATACGGCACTATTCAGAAGCGATAAGGCCGCAAGTCCAGGCCCGGATCACGGCCGGCGATGCAATCCGCCAGCACACGTCCCGAGCCGCAGGCCAGGGTCCAGCCCAGCGTGCCGTGGCCGGTATTCAGCCACAGTCCGGCCAGCCCGGCAGCCGCCATGTCGCCGATCAGGGGCACGTTGCCCGGGGTTGCGGGCCGCAGGCCGGCCCAGCGGTCGAGTTCGTCCGCGGCCGCCAACTCTGGAAAGATTTCGCCGATGCGCCGCCGCAGGGCCGCGCAGCGCACCGGGTTGACCGAAGTATCGTAGCCGTTGAACTCCGCCGTACCGGCCACGCGCAATGTCTGCCCGAGGCGCGAAATGACGATCTTGTGGCCGTCGTCGGTCAGGCTCACGACCGGCGCCGCCGCACCGTCCGGCACCGCCAGCGTCACCGAATAGCCTTTGGCCGGATAAACCGGCAGGCTGATTCCCAAAGGCTTCAACAGCAGCGGCGAATAGCTCCCCAGCGCCAGCACCGTGATGTCCGCGGAAACCGATTCCCCCGAAGCCAGGCGCACTCCCGTCAATCTGCCGCCTTCGCCCTGCAGGGCGGTCACGGTTTCGCCATGGCGGAAACGCACGCCACGCGCCGCCGCGTGTCGCGCCAGGGCTTCGGTGAACTGCCGCGCATCGCCCGACTCGTCGCCCTTCGTGTAGGTGCCGCCGACTATCGGCTGCCGCGAGCCGGCCAGTGCCGGTTCGATGGCCAGGCATTGCGCCGCCGTCTGCGGCACCCGCTCGCAGCCGAATTCGCGCATCAGCGCCGCCTGCGGAATGGCGTGTTCGAACTCGCGGGAGTCTGTGTAGAAATGCAGAATGCCACGTTCGAGATGGTCGTACTCCAGCGCCAGTTCCCGCCGCAGCGCCTGCAGGGCGGAACGGCTGGCCAGCCCGAGGCTGACGATGGCGCCGACGTTGGCGCGCGCCCGGGCCGCCGTGCACTCGCGCAGGAAGCGCAAACCCCAGGCCCACTGCGCCGGATCGGTGCGCAAACGCCACAACAGCGGAGCATCCTCCTGCCCCAGCCATTGCAGGGCTTTCCAGGGCGCCCGCGGATTGGCCCAGGGTTCGGCATGACTGACCGAAATCTGGCCGCCATTGGCGAAGCTGGTCTCCCGGGCCGGTAGCGGCTGGCGGTCGATCACCGTGACTTCGTGGCCATCCGCCGCGAGGTACCAGGCGCTGGTCACGCCGACCACGCCGGCGCCGAGCACGCTTACCCGCATCGCCTGCCGCCGAAACTATTTCTGCCAAAGTCGATCCCAGTTGCCATGGCCAAGATTATAGTCAGCGCCCGGAGGCCCTCATGAGCAACAAGATCAGCAAGACCGACGCCGAATGGCGCGCGCAACTTACGCCCATGCAGTACCACGTCGCCCGCGAAAAAGGCACCGAGCGCGCCTTCAGCGGCGAGTACTGGGACTGCAAGGATCCGGGCACCTATCGTTGCATCGGCTGCGGCGAGCCGCTGTTCGACTCGGCCGCCAAATTCGATTCCGGCTGCGGCTGGCCCAGCTTTACTGCACCGCTCGCTGCCGCCAACATCACCGAACACGAAGATCGCAGCCTGTTCATGCGCCGCACGGAAGTTGTCTGCAGCCATTGCGGCGCCCATCTGGGCCATGTTTTTCCCGACGGGCCCGCCCCAACCGGATTACGGTACTGCATAAACTCGGCCTCGATCGATCTCGACAAGAAGAAGTAAGCCGCCGCAACCGCTACAATCCGCCCCATGAAATTCCTCTTCGACCTGTTTCCGGTCATCCTCTTCTTCGTCGCCTTCAAGGTTTTCGACATCTACATCGCCACCGGCGTGGTGATCGCCGCGACGATGGCGCAGATCGCCTGGGTCTGGCACCGCCACGGCAAGGTGGATACCATGCTCTGGGTCAGCCTCGGCCTGGTCGTGGTGTTCGGCGGCGCGACGCTGATCCTGCACGATGAAACCTTCATCAAATGGAAGCCGACCATCCTTTACTGGCTGTTCGCGGCCACGCTGTTCGCCTCCGCGCAGTTTTTCGGCAAGAATCTGATCCGCGCCATGCTGGACAAGCAGGTGGAACTTCCCGACGCCCTCTGGCCCAGGCTGAATTACGCCTGGATGGGATTCTTCGCCGTGATGGGCGTGCTCAACCTCTGGGTCGCGTTCAACTTCAGCACCGACACCTGGGTCAGCTTCAAACTCTTCGGCGGCATGGGGCTGATGCTGGTCTTCATCGTCCTGCAGGGCCTGCTGCTGGCCAAATACATTCCCGAGGACAAGGAGCCCGCCGCGCCTCCTGCCGGGGACAAGAGTTAGCCCTGGTTACCGCTCCCCGCGGAACCATACTTCCGGAGAACCCCCAATGCTCTACGCGATAGTCGGCGAAGACGTGCCGAACAGCCTCGAACAACGCCTCGCCGCCCGCCCCGCCCACCTTGCCCGCCTGCTCGAACTCGATGCCGCCGGGCGCATGGTGCTGGGCGGTCCGTTCCCGGCGATCGACAGCCCCGACCCCGGGCCAGCAGGCTTTTCCGGCAGCCTGATCGTCGCCGAGTTCGATTCCCTGGCGGCGGCACAGACATGGGCCGACGCCGACCCCTACGTCGCGGCCGGCGTCTATGCCCGTGTCACGGTGCGCCCCTTCAAACAGGTGTTCCCGAAGTCATGAGCGTGCCCGACGCCATGCGCGCCAGCCTCGCCGCGCTCGACCCGCTGAGCATCGAAATCCACGACGACTCGGCAAAGCATGCCGGCCACGAGGGCGCCAGGGGCGGCGGCGGCCACTTCCGGCTGTCCATCGTTTCGCCTCGCTTCGCCGGTTGCAAGACAATGGAAAGACATCGCTTGGTGTATGATGCGCTCGGCCCGCTGATGAAGCGGGAAATCCATGCGCTCAGCATCATCGCAAAAACTCCCGACGAACACTGACAACCCGCCCATTCAGGAACCACGATGAACCGTACCCTCCGTCACGCCATCCTGCTCGCCTTCGCCGTTTCGGTGTGTTCCGCACCCGTTTTTGCCCAGAAGACAGCCGTCGCCGCCGCATTCGCCACGGTCAATGGCAAGGCCCTTCCCAAGGCCCGCGCCGATGCGCTGATCGCCGGGCAGGCGGCACAGGGTCAGCCCGATTCCCCCGAACTGCGCAAGGCCGTGACGGAAGAACTGGTCCGGCGCGAAATCCTGACCCAGGAATCGGTCAAGAAGGGCTTCGACAAGAAGCCGGAAATACAAGGTCAGATTGATCTCGCCCGCCAGGGCGTGCTGATCGGCGCCTACCTCAACGATTACGTGAAAACCCACCCGATCAGCGAAGAGCAGATCAAAAAGGAATACACGGAAATCACCGCCAAGCTCGGCAACAAGGAATACAAGGCCCGCCACGTCCTGGTGGAAACTGAAGACCAGGCCAAGGCCATCATCGCCAAACTGAAGAAGGGCGAAAAGATCGAGGACCTGGCCAAGGAATCCAAGGATCCGGGCTCCAAGGACCGCGGTGGCGACCTCGGCTGGGCCAACCCCGCCTCTTTCGTCCCCCCCTTCTCGGCGGCCATGACGAAACTGGAAAAGGGCAAATTCACCGAAACCCCGGTGAAGAGCGATTTCGGCTGGCACGTGATCCAGCTCGACGATGTACGCGAACTCAAGCTGCCGCCGATGGAAGAAGCCAAGGGCCAGATCGCCCAGCAGCTGCAGCAGCGCATGGTGCAAAAGCACATCGACGAGCTGCGCGCCAAGGCCAAGGTCGAGTAAGCCTGTCTGACGCCAAAAAAACGGGAGCCGCGGCTCCCGTTTTCTTTTGGCGCCGTACCGCCAGCGCCGACTTTTACTTCAGCCAGCGCCGCGCGTTGCGGAACATCTCCAGCCACGGCCCGTCCTCGCCCAGTCCCGGCGGCTGCCATGACATCTGCAGGCTGCGGAAGGTGCGCTCGGGGTGCGGCATCATGATGGTGAAGCGGCCGTCGGCCGTCGTCACGCCGGCCAGCCCCGCGGGCGAGCCGTTGGGATTGAACGGGTAGCTCGTCGCCACTGCGCCGCGGTTGTCGATGTAACGCATGGCCACCAGCGGCTGGCCACTCTGGCCGGCGGCAAACTCGGCACGGCCTTCGCCGTGGCTGACCACCACAGGCAGTTTCGAACCGGCCATGCCGGCGAGGAAGATCGACGGCGATTGCGGAATCTCGACCATCACCACGCGCGCCTCGAACTGCTCGCTGCGGTTGCGCTGGAAGGTCGGCCAGTCCCGTGCGCCGGGAATGATGGGCGCGAGATGCGCCATCATCTGGCAGCCGTTGCAGACGCCAAGCGCGAAGCTGTCGGCACGGGCGAAGAAGCTGGTGAATTCGTCGCGCAGGCGGCCGTTGAACAGCACCGATTTCGCCCAGCCCTGCCCGGCACCGAGCACGTCGCCGTAGGAGAAGCCGCCGCAGGCGGCGAAGCCCTTGAAATCGGCCAGATGCACGCGACCGCTCTGCAGGTCGGACATGTGCACGTCGTAAGGCGCGAAGCCGGCGCGTTCGAAGGCCGCGGCCATTTCGACATGGCCGTTGACGCCCTGCTCGCGCAATATGGCAATTTTGGGTCGGACGCCGGTGGCGACAAAAGGCGCCGCCGGCACGGACTTTATTGAAGCCGACAGCCCGGGATTATCAGCGTCAAGCAGCGCGTCGAATTCCTCATCGGCACAGACCGGATCGTCGCGCAGGCGGGCGATCTGAAAGCTGGTTTCGCTCCAGGTGCGCTGCAGTTCATTGCGGTGGGCGGCGAACACCGCCTTGGCATTGCGCCAGATGCGTATCGCATCGGCCGTATTGGTGGTGCCGATGGCATGGCTGCAGGCGCCGAGGCCGGCATCGCGCAGGACCTGCATCACGGCAGTGCGATCGGCAAGTCGGATCTGCAGCACGGCGCCGAGTTCCTCGTTGAAGAGCGCGGCGATGATCCTGTCGCGCAGGCGGCCGGCAATCTGCGGGAAGCGCTCGCTGCCGTCGACATCGTTCATCAAGGGGTCGTAACAGAGCCCGTCGAGGTTCAGCGAGACGCCGACATGCGAGGCGAAACTCATTTCGCAGACGGTGGCGAACAGCCCGCCGTCGGAACGGTCGTGATAGGCAAGGATTTTGCCGTCTCGGTTAAGTGTCTGGATCGCGCCGAAAAAGCTTCTCAGCAAGGCGGCATCGACATCCGGCACCACATCGCCGCTGACGCCATAGACCTGCGCCAGGGCCGAGCCGCCGAGGCGATTGCGGCCCTGGCCGAGGTCGATCAACAGCAGCTCGGTTTCACCGGCTTCCGCATCGGGCCGCAGTTGCGGCGTCAGCGTTCGCCGCACGTCATCCACAGCAGCGAAGGCCGTGACGATCAGCGACAGCGGTGCAGTGACCTGCTTCGCGGTGCCATGATCGTCCCACTTGGTGCGCATCGACAGCGAATCCTTGCCGACCGGAATCGCCACGCCGAGCGCCGGGCAGAAGTCGATGCCGACGGCCTTCACCGTATCGAACAGCGCCGCATCTTCAAAGCCGTGGCCGGCCGCCGCCATCCAGTTGGCCGATAGCTTGATGCGGCCAATGTCGCCGACGTCGGCCGCCGCCAGATTGGTCAGCGCCTCGCCCACCGCCATGCGGCCCGAGGCGGCAGCGTCAAGCAGGGCCAGCGGCGTGCGCTCGCCCATGGCGAAGCATTCGCCGCGAACCGTGTCGTAGCCCATCGCCGTGACGGCGACGTCGGCTACCGGCACCTGCCAGGGCCCGACCATCTGGTCGCGCGCGGTGAAGCCGCCTACGCTGCGATCGCCGATGGTGACCAGGAAGTTCTTCGAGGCCACCGCCGGCAGGCGCAGCACGCGCAGCGCCGCCTCCTTCAGGTCGATGGCGGCGACATCGAGCGGCGGCATCGCCACACGCTGGCGACGCGCGTCGCGGTGCAGCTTGGGCGCCTTGCCGAGCAGCACTTCCATCGGCATGTCGACCGGTTTGTTGCCGAAGTGGTCGTCCTTGACCGTGAGTTGGTCGTCGTCGGTGGCGCGGCCCAGCACGGCAAAGGGGCAGCGTTCGCGTTCGCACAGGGCGCGGAATTCATCCAAACGTTGCGGCGCGATGGCCAACACGTAGCGCTCCTGCGCCTCGTTGCTCCATATCTCGCGCGGGCTCATGCCCGGCTCTTCACTGGGAATCGCACGCAGGTCGAAGGCTGCGCCGCAGCCCGCGTCGTGTGCAATCTCGGGCATGGCGTTGGAAATGCCGCCGGCGCCGACGTCGTGGATGGCCAGTATCGGATTCGCATCGCCCTGCTGCCAGCATCTGTCGATGACTTCCTGGGCGCGGCGCTGGATCTCCGGATTGCCGCGCTGCACCGAGGCGAAATCGAGGTCGGCCGTGTTCGAGCCGGTCGCCATCGACGAAGCCGCGCCGCCGCCGAGGCCGATCAGCATGCCGGGGCCGCCGAGTTGGATCAGCAGGCTGCCGGCCGGAAAACGGATCTTGAAGGAGTGGCTTGCGGCGATGTTGCCCAGTCCGCCGGCGATCATGATCGGCTTGTGGTAGCCGCGCATTTCGCCGTTGAATTCCTGCTCGAAGCTGCGGAAATAGCCGGCCAGGTTGGGCCGACCGAATTCGTTGTTGAAGGCCGCGGCGCCGATCGGACCTTCGATCATGATGTCGAGCGCCGAAGCGATGCGCTCGGGCTTGCCGTAGTTCGATTCCCAGGGCTGGACGTAGCCGGGAATCTTCAGGTCGGACACCGAAAAGCCGCAAAGGCCGGCCTTGGGCTTTGAGCCGCGCCCCGTCGCGCCTTCGTCGCGGATCTCGCCGCCGGAGCCGGTCGCCGCACCCGGAAACGGCGAGATCGCCGTCGGGTGGTTGTGCGTCTCGACCTTGGCCAGGATGTGCGTGAGTTCGTCGCCGTACTCGTAACCGCGATCGGCGCGCGGGTAGAAGCGGCGGATGTTCGCGCCCTCGATCACCGCGGCGTTGTCCGAGTAGGCCACCACGGTGCCTGCGGGATGGGCCTTGTGCGTCTCGCGGATCATGCCGAACAGGGACAGCGGCTGCGGCTCGCCATCCACGGTCCACGAGGCGTTGAATATCTTGTGCCGGCAGTGTTCGGAATTGGCCTGGGCGAACATCATCAGTTCGACGTCGGTGGGATTGCGGCCGAGCTTGCCGAAGTTCTCCACCAGGTAATCGATTTCGTCGTCCGACAGCGCCAGGCCCAGCTCGGCATTGGCCGCAACCAGCGCGGCACGCCCGCCGCCCTGCAGGTCAACCGTGGTCAGCGGCTGCGGCGCAACGTGATGGAACAGGGCGCGGGCGGCATCGATGGAATCCAGCACCGACTCGGTCATGCGGTCATGGAGGCGTGTCGCCAGCGCCGACTTTTCGAACTTGCCGGCGGCATGGTAAGCAACGGCGCGCTCGACGCGCTTCACTGCGGCAAAGCCGCAATTCCTCGCGATGTCGGTGGCCTTCGAACTCCAGGGAGAAATCGTGCCGAGGCGCGGGGTGACCAGCAGCAATTCGCCGGCCGGCGCTGCCGGCAGCTTCGCCGGGATGCCCAGCAAGTCCTTAAGGCGGGCAGTTTCATCGGCATTCAGCGCGGCTTCAAGTTCGACGAAATACCAGTGTTCGGCAGCCAGCCCGACACCGGAAACGATTTCGGCAAGGGACTTCTGCAAGCGCGCGAGGCGGGAGGCCGAAAACGCGGCAGAACCGCGCAGGGCAAGGAATTCAGCCATGATGGACGGACCGGGGCGGGTAAGGAAAGAGAGGGAAATCCAAGGCGCGGAATTATACCCCGCCGCCCGTTCCGGCCCGCCCTCTGCCACGGCGGAATTGCCTTGCGGCAGCAAGCCTGAGAAACTGCGTGACGACATTATCGCGACGCAAGCCGCCTTGCCCATGAACCCCTACTCATACGACGTCGGCACCGCCGATTTTCAGGAAAAAGTCCTGGCCGCCTCACACCGCGCCCCGGTGCTGGTGGACTTCTGGGCCGAGTGGTGCGCGCCCTGCCGCGCGCTCAAGCCGATACTGGAAAAGCTCGCAGTCGACTACGGCGGCCGTTTCATCCTGGCCAAGATGAACTCGGACGAGAACCAGGAGCTTGCCGCGCGCCTCGGCGTGCGCGGCATCCCTACCGTGAAAGCCTTCGTCGGCGGCAAGCTGGTCGATGAATTCACCGGCGCCCTGCCCGAAGCGCAGATCCGCGCCTTCATCGACAAGCTTCTGCCCTCGCCCGCCGAACCCTTGCGCGCAGCGGCGCGGGAAGCCCGGGCGCGCGGCGATGCCGATGTCGCCGCGTCGCTGCTGGCCGATGCACGCGAACTCGATCCGGCCAACGAGGACGTACTGCTCGACCTTGCCGAGATCCATATCGACGCCGGGCAGGTCGACGCCGCCCGAACCATGCTCGACCCGCTGCAACACCGGGCCCGTGACTCGGCCCGCCTTGCCGCGCTGCAGGCGCGCCTGAAGCTGATGGCGGCCGGCGGCGGCGCCGACCCGGCGGCACTCGCGGCGCGTATCGCCGCCAACGCCGGCGACCTGGCGGCGCGCCTGGAACTGGCGCACGCGCTGGCGCTGGCGCAGGACTACCGGCCGGCGCTGGAACAATTGCTGGAAATCGTGCGCCGCGATCGCGATTGGCAGGACGACGCCGCGCGCAAGACCATGCTCGACCTGTTCACCCTGCTCGGAGCCAACGCGCACTTCGACGACCTGGTGCGCGAGTTCCGCATCCGCCTGGCGCGCACGCTGCACTGAAAGTCGGCGCCGGCGATACGCCAAACACGCGCCAAACAGGACAGTCAAGGATCGGCGCAGCGAATGTCGGCGCGCCGCCGGAGATCCGGATCAGCCCGCGCCGTCCCCACAAATGCGATAGGCATTGCGAGTCGATGTCTTTACGGCATACAGCGCGGTGTCGGCATTGCGCTGCAGCGCTTCCGCATCGCCGCCATGATCGGGAAACAGCGCAATGCCGATGCTGCACGAAATATGGGCGATGCCGGCCTGCAGGGCGAAGGGCCGCGCCAGTTCGGCGACGATGCGCGCCGCAACTTCCTTCACCTCGATGCCCGACCCCGCGTCGGCAAGGATGGCCGCGAACTCGTCGCCGCCCAGCCGCGCCACGGTATCTGCGGCACGCACGCAGAGACGCAGGCGGCGCGCCGTCTCGACCAGCAGATCATCGCCGGCGGCGTGGCCGAACTCGTCGTTCACCGGCTTGAAGCGATCCAGGTCGATGAAGCACAAGGCGAAGCTGCGCTTGTGACGCTGCGCCTGCAGGATGGCAACGCGCAGGCGGTCGGCGAACAGGGCCCGGTTCGGCAGGTCGGTGAGGGGATCGTGGTAGGCGCGGCGGCGCAGTTCCTCTTCCAGCTGCTTGCTGCGCGTGATGTCGGTCAGCGTGGCGACGCAACGCACCGGCTGTCCGGCGTGGGCAACCCGGCTGATCGACAGCCAGACGACGAACACCTCGCCGTTCTTGCGCCGGTTCCAGACTTCTCCCTGCCAGCCGCCGGTGTCGCGCAGGTCTTGCCACATCGCGACATAAAACTCCGGCGGATGCCTGCCCGAATGGAGGATGGAGGCCAGCTGGCCGAGCACTTCGCTCGCGGCATAGCCCGTCATCAGCGAAAAGGCCGGGTTGACCTGCACGAACCTGCCTTCCTCGTCCATCACGATGATGGCCTCGGCCGCGTTGTCGAACACCGCTGCCGCCAGCTCGCTGGCTGCCAGTTGGCCTTCCATCTGCTCGTTGGCCTGCGAGAGGTCGCGGGTGCGTTCGAGGATCACCTGCTCCTGCTCTTCCGCCAGGTCTTCAAGGGCCTTGAGATGGCTGCGGGTGCGCGACAACAGGAGGTGCAGCAGCGCCGCGACCACGCCGAACATCAGCAGGTGCACGGCTCCCGAACGGATGCGCGTGGCATCGCGCAGTTCCAGAAGCTCCGCCGACGGCATCGTGATCGAAATGCCGCCGCGCACCAGGCCGACTTCATACCCCTGCCGCTCATGGCAGCCGAGGCAGGGCTTGGTCACCTTGAGCGGAGCCATGTAGCGATGCACGGGAGCCTCGCCCGCCACCAGTTCCACAACTTCTTCCAGGCCCGCCTCGAAGCGGCGCAGGACACCTGCTTCCCATGCGTCGGCACGGTTGGCGGGACGCAGGGGATTGAGGCTGGTAAGGTGGATCTGGATGCCGTCCGCCTGACGCGCCAGGTCGGCGATCTGCCGGGTCATGAACGCCGGATTGATCATGGTCAGCCTGATGCCTTCCTCGGTCACCAGGTCGCGCCGCTCGTGATCGAGCCATGGATTGGGACGCACCTTGTCCGTAACCGGGACATAGACGCCGTCGTGATGAGCATTCCATTCGCGGGTCAGCTGGATCAGCCGGAACAGCGCGGCGCCGCGCTCGCGCGCCATCAGCTGCATATTGGCGTCGGCCCGCTGCCATTCCAGCGCAAAGGACAGCGCCATGCCGACCGCGACAACAGAAAACAGAACCGCCGGCCTGAACCACGACCTTGACAACCTGCCCCGCATCCAGGAGCGTTTTAGAAACGCGCGCATAATCCATTATGCATCAAGTCGGGGCCGGTGGCCCCGACCGGGCGTGATGCCGGTTCCCGACCGGCGACGGCCTAACCCTTTAGCCGGGCCACCAGCGCCTTCGCATATTGGTCGGTGCTGGCCTTGCCGCCCAGGTCGCCGGTACGCACCATGTCCTTGTTCAGCACGTCGTCGATGGTCTGGCGCAGGCGGTCGCCCAGGTCCTTGCGCTTGACGTGGTCCAGCATCATGCCGGCCGCCATCAGCAGCGCCGTGGGATTGGCGATGCCCTTGCCGGCGATGTCCGGCGCCGAACCGTGCACGGCTTCGAAAATCGCCGCGTCCTCGCCGATATTGGCGCCCGGCGTCATGCCGAGGCCGCCGACGAGGCCGGACATCTGGTCGGAAAGGATGTCGCCAAAGAGGTTGGTGGTGACCAGCACGTCGAACTGCCAGGGATTCATCACCAGCTTCATGGCGCAGGCGTCAACGATGATCTCGTCCATGATGATCTTGCCCTCGTACTCGGCGGCGTAAATCTCGCGCGCGGTTTCGAGGAAGATGCCTGTCAGCGCCTTCATGATGTTGGCCTTGTGTACCACGGTCACCTTCTTGCGGCCCTGCTTGACGGCGAAGTCGAAGGCGAAGCGGCAGATCTTGCGGCAGCCCTGGCGGGTGTTGATGCCGGTGGACATGCCGACGGCGTGGGGATCGCCGTCGATCGGGATGTAGTGCTCGTAACCCATATAGAGGCCTTCATTGTTCTCCCGCACCATCACCAGATCGATATCTTCGTAACGGCCGCCGGGAACGATGGTCTTGGCCGGACGCAGGTTGGCGTAGAGCTTGAACTCTTCGCGCAGACGCACGTTGGATGAACGGTAGCCGCCGCCGGACGGGGTTTCCAGCGGGCCCTTGAGCGCCAGCCGGTTCTTGCGGATGCTGTCGATGCAGGCCTGCGGCAGGGGGTCGCCACAGGCAGTGACGCCGGCCAGACCCGCGATCTGGGTCTCCCACTGGAAGGGCGCGCCGAGGGCGTCGAGCACCTCGATGGTCGCAGCGGTGATTTCGGGACCGATGCCGTCTCCCGGGATCAGGGTGGCAGGAATCAGGGTGGCGCTCATGGTTTTCTCCGCGATGTCGGCAAGTGTGTAAGGGGGCTTGCGCGCCTTTCCGTCACTTTGAGCAGCTATCCGGGGCGCGCGGGCGGCGATTATGCCAGATCGGGCTTAATGGCCGCTTACGGCGGCCCAGCCGGCCGGACTTTTCGTCCGCATACCTTCGTAGTATCGTCTGCTGCCCGGTTGATAATTGCCGCCCGCCTCAGTGCCTTTGGAGCCTCCCATGTTGATGACCGCCGCCGAGTACCGCGAATCGCTGCGCCGATTGAAACCCCGGGTCTTCGTCGATGGCCGCGCCATCGCCTCGGTCGCCGACGACCCCGCCCTGCAGCCGGGCGTCAACGCCGTCGGACTCAGCTACGACTTCGCGCTGCGCGATGACACGGCTAGCCTGATGCGGGTCGGCGGCGCCGACGGCGGCGGCCACAACCGCATGCTGCACGTGCCGCACAGCGAGGACGAGCTGCTGCAGAAGCTCGAAGCCGTACGCCTGATCTGCCGCTATACCGGCTGCGCCCAGCGCTACCTCGCCGGCGACGCCATGGCCGGCATCCTGCAAGGCGCCGCCGCAATCGACGCGGAGCACGGCAGCGACTACCTGGCGCGGGCTCGCGCCTACCATGAGCGTATCTGCCGCGAAGATCTGGCCGTCGGCATCGCCATGACCGACGCCAAGGGCGACCGCTCGCGCCGGCCGCATGCCCAGGCGAACCCGGACACCTACGTGCATATCGTCGAACGCCGCGCCGACGGCATCGTGATTTCCGGCACCAAGGCCATCGTCACCGGCGCGCCCTACATGCATGAACTGCTGGTGATGCCGGGCCGGGCGATGACCGAAGCCGACGCCGACTTCGCGGTGTGCTGCGCGGTACCGGTCGACGCCGAGGGCCTGACCATGGTTGCGCGGCCGGCGGGACGGCCCGGTGAAGCCGCGGCCCTGTTTTCCAACCGCTACGGCCAAAGCACCGCCGTCTGCCTCTTCGACCGCGTCTTCGTGCCCCACGAGCGGGTCTTCCTCGCCGGCGAGTGGCAACACAGCGCGGCGCTCACCTATGCCTACGCCACGCACCACCGCCACACCTGCATCGCCGCACGCGCCGGTTTCGGCGACCTGCTGATCGGCGCCGGCACGCTGATGACCGAAGCCAACGGACTCGACGCCGGACACGCGCCCGGCCTGCGCGATGCGATGACCGACCTGATCAGGATCGTCGAAGGCTTCTACGCCTGCGGCGTTGCCGCTTCGGTCTATGCGACGCGCGAAGCCGAGGGCATCTGCATGCCGGAGACCGTCTTTTCCAACATCGGCAAGCTGCTGCTGGCGACCCAGATCTACGACATGCAGCGCCTGGCCCACGAAGTCTCGGGCGGGCTGATCGTGACGCTGCCGGGGCCGGACGAGGACCACAACCCGGCAACCGCCGGCCGCCTCTCGGAAGTGCTGGGCGGCCGCTCCGACATTCCCTACGAAAAGCGCATCGCCGTGGCCCGCTTCATCGAAGACCTCACCGCCTCCTACCAGAGCGGCTGGTACTCGGTGATCAGTCTGCACGGCGGCGGCTCGCCGGAGGCGATGAAGAAGGAAATCTTCCGCCGCTATCCGATCGCGGAGCGCGTCGAACTGGTCGAGAACCTGCTCGACCGCGGCATGCTGGCCGACGCCCGGCGCCGCATCGCGATCGGTCGCCAGCCGGGACGCTGCTGCGCCGAAGGCTGCAAGCCCGACGACTGAGAATTTACGGCGCTACTGCGCGGCCCGCAGCGCCGGCAGCGCCGATTGGCGCAACATAGACGATGCGCCGAGCCAGCCGGCGACGACGACCAGCACGATGCCCGCCAGCATGCCGACGAACCAGAGTTCCATCTGCGGCAGGTAGTCGAGACGGAAGGCAAAGCGCGCCAGAGCCCAGCCGATCAGGCTCGCCGCGATGCCGGCGAGCAGCCCTGCCAGTGCGCCGAGGGCGGCAAACTCGGCAAGCAACGCGGAGGACAATTGCCGGCTGCGGGCGCCCAGCGCACGCAGCACGGCCAGTTCGTGGCGCCGTTCGTCGCTGCTGGCCTGCAGCGCGGCATACAGCACGGCCAGTCCGGCCAGCACGGCGAAACCGAATACCAGCAGGCGCGGACCGAGGTTCGCGCATCGTTCGCGGGCGGGTCCTTCGCGCCCTTCACGATGGACGTCACGTCGCGG